>CAYHRN010000031.1:0-9610 GCA_964359155.1 uncultured Gammaproteobacteria bacterium
TAAAAATGAAAGACGGCGCATTGATTGAAACCGTGTTTATGGCGCCCAAGGCGGGCGAGTGGTCTGCATGTGTGAGCTGCCAAGTAGGCTGTGCTATGCATTGCAGTTTTTGCGCCACGGGGGACATGGGGTTTAAACGTAATTTAACGCCCGAGGAAATTACGGATCAGGTGTTGTTTTGGCGGCAGTATAAACTGAAGAACAATATCAAGGGCGAATTTACCCATATTGTGTACATGGGTATGGGCGAGCCGTTTAATAATTGGCCTGCAGTAAAACAAAGTTTAAAACATTTATTAGATCCGGAATTATTTGGGTTTGGGAGCCGCGGCATTGCAGTATCCACCAGTGGCTTGGTGCATACCATTGCCGATTTTGTAAAAGAATTTCCGCAAGTCAACTTGGCCATATCGCTGCATTTTGCCACCGATGAAAAACGCAGCAAATTTATGCCCGTGAACAAGGCGTTTAATTTAGAAAAGTTGAAACTTGCCTTGCAAGATTATTTTAAAGTGAGCCGCCGCAAAGTGTTTATTGAATACCTTATGTTGAATGGCGTGAACGACACGCAGGAAGACGCGCAGCACTTGGCTGCGTACTTACAAAGCATCGCTGGCCCGCATCTTTTGCACCTTAACTTAATTCCGTATAACACCACGGGTGCGGGTTTACAAAGCACGGCGTACGCAGCTATTCAAAGCTTCCGCACTGCCCTGCGTGCCCATGGTTTTCACGTTACTATTCGCCGCAGCTTGGGCCAAGAAATTCAAGGTGCTTGCGGGCAGTTGAGCACAGCCGAGAGTGTTTGAACTCTCTGCGCGTCTATGTAATGATGCGTGTATAATGGAATAACTTATGATCACTGTACGTGTCTCGGGTTGTGCGATTGTGGAAGAGGGAAAGTTACTGTTGCGGTTTCGTAAGCGCGATACCATGTATGAATTTCCCGGTGGCACCGTGGAAAAAGGTGAAACCTTAGTGCAGGCAGCGCTCCGTGAGGTGAAAGAAGAAGTAGATTGCAATGTCACCATTTTAAAAGAAGCCGCAAGCTATGCACAGGTGAAGCGGCCGGATTTGCGTTTGAAGTTGTATGTACACCTTGCGAAGCTTGTTGATGGCCAAGTGCCTCGCGAAATGGAACCGCACGAATTTGGTGAGTTTCTTTGGATGCCAATTTCTGACTATCTCAAGTACCCCTTGGCCTCCAATGTAAAAAAGTTTTGTGAAGAATATCGTGCCACGTTATGAAAAAATCTCTCACCATCATTTCCTGGAACGTGAATGGCATTCGCGCTGCCGAACGCAAAGGCTTTGCTGCATGGATGGCGCAAGGCAATTACCCGATTGTTTGCTTGCAGGAGACCAAGGTATCCGATCCTTCCCTCCTCAGCAATGAACTACGAACCATGAACGGGTATACTGCTTACTGGCATTGCGCGCAAGAGAAGAAAGGCTATAGCGGGGTGGCGGCGTATACGCAAGAAAAGCCTTTGGATGTGAAAACGGATTTTGGAAAAAGTAAATTATCGCAAGAGGGCCGTGTGCTGGAGCTTACCTATCCGTGGGGCGTGTTGTTGAATATATATTTCCCTAATGGAGGCTCGGGCCCTGAACGGCTGCAGTATAAGCTGGAATTTTACAAAGAATTTTTAGATTATATTACGGCGCTTACCGCCAAAAGCCAGAACGTGGTTTTTTGTGGAGACGTCAACACTGCGCATCACCCCATTGATTTAGCTCGGCCCAAAGAAAATGTTGAGCGTTCTGGGTTTCTGCCTATTGAGCGTGAATGGTTGGATAAATTTGAAGCAGCCGGCTTTATTGACACGTTCCGCCTTATTCATCCACAAAAGGTGCAATACTCTTGGTGGGATATGAAAACATTTGCCCGGAGCCGCAATATTGGCTGGCGTATTGATCAAGTGTGGGTAAGTAACACTATGAAATCCCAAGTGGAAGATGCATTTATCTTGGATCAGGTGCAAGGCAGCGACCACTGCCCTGTGGGAGTGACGTTGAGAGTATGAGCTGCCCTTTTTGTACCTTGCCCGATATTCAAGAACGCGTTATTGCGCGGAATGATTTGGCGTTTGCCTTTTTAACTAATATTCCTATTGTCGAAGGGCATACGCTTATTGTACCCGTGCGGTGTGTAGGAGCTTTTGATGAACTTACTCCTCAAGAGGTGCAAGCGATTTTTGATCTACGCGTGGTGGTAAGAAATGCACTTGTAAAAACATTTGATGCGCAAGGATTTCATTATCTCTGGAATGAGGGTGAAGTAGCGGGGCAACATGTGGCACATGTGCATATGCAAGTAGTGCCCAGGAAGCAGGGGGACGCAGGAATTTATACGTATGAGCCCAAGCAGTATTTGTATTTACCAGGTCGTGAACGGCCCATCTCTGCACCAGAAGAATTACACACCACAGCTTCTTTAATTCAAAAGAATATCCTATGGCCTACGAAGTAGAAACAAAAGTGTTGGATATTAACGCAAAGATATTCGAAAAGCGTATGCAAACGCTTGGTGCCACCGAGGTGTTACGTACGCGCCTTACGGTAGACTGGTTTCGCCCCAAGGGCGATAAAGAAGGCGAGACGCCGTGGTATTTACGTATTCGTACTAATAGTGAAGGCGTGAGTGAAGTTACATGGAAGGGGCAAAGTGAAATACTCGGGGCTGCACGCAAACACCGTGAGATCAATGTGAAGGTTGCAGATCCTGCCAGTATGGCATCGTTATTTGAAGTGCTTGGGCTTGAGCTGTATGCACATCAAGAAAAAGATCGCATTTCATGGACGTATCAAGATTGGAAGTTTGAACTAGATCAATACCCAGGCATGCCCGCCTATTTAGAAATTGAAGGGCGTGACGAAGCACATATTCAAGAAGCGCTTGCCCTGCTGAACCTCAAAAGTCATGCGATCAGTTCTGAAGGCGAGCGCGTGTTGATTCAGAAGACATACGGCTTAAATTGGTACGATATGAGATTTTAACAATTGTATGGAACTGCAAGTAGGCGTCAAGGCATGTATACAAAATGAGTAGGGAAAGTACCTTGTCATGCTTCGCGTAAAGCCCTACGTAGGTGGTGCGAAGCCTCGTTGGGATATTCCTGGCGGGCGTATCACGCCGGGCGAACCCTTATTGCAGGCGCTTGCACGAGAGATACAGGAAGAAACACGTATGACCATGCAAGGCGAACCGCGTATTTTGTATGCGCAAGACATTTTGCGCAACGAGGGCTTGCATGTGGTGCGGCTTACTTTTTTAGCCGAAGCCCAAGGAGATGTGCAACTTGACGGCAAAGAACATTCTGAATATCGTTGGGTTACACTTGTTGAGTTTAAAACCATGGATCATGATAAGTATCTCACGCCCGTGCTGGATATTTTAAAGAAGTAGCAATGCCCTTCCATTCCGTGTCATCGTGTGATACGGTCTAGTGGAAAGCTGGGAGAGTACAATCGTGGTGCAAGGCGAAAGAAAAGTTTGTTACAAAGTGAAGGATTTATTCTATGAGTTTATCGATCGGCATCGTGGGCCTGCCCAACGCAGGAAAAAGCACCTTGTTTCAAGCACTTACCCGCAAGCAAGTGTTGATTGCGAATTACCCCTTTGCCACCATTGAACCCAATCATGGTATTGTTGCTGTGCCCGATGAGCGCATTGAGGTGCTTACAAAAATGTCTGCATCAAAAAAAGTAGTACCGGCAACCGTGGAATTTGTCGACATCGCGGGCTTGGTGCGGGGGGCAAGTAAGGGCGAGGGGTTGGGCAATGCATTTTTGGGCCATATCCGTGAGGTCGATGCGATTGTGCATGTGGTGCGTGGTTTTACCGATGCTAATGTCACCCATGTGCATGGCAAGATTGATCCAAAAGATGATATTGAAGTGATTGAATACGAGTTGATTCTTTCTGATCAAGCCAGTGTTGAGAAACGCCTAGCCACCATTGCGGGCAAAGTAAAAGCAGGTGTGGCGGGAAAAGCAACAGAGGAATATGCCGCATTATTGCAAAGACTGTTGGACAATTTTAATAAAGGCATTCCCGCACGCAAAGTGGCAATGACTGATGATGAAAAATTATTGCTCAAGGATTTAAGTTTGCTTAGTATTAAGCCTGTGTTGTATGTGGTGAATGGGGATGAAGGTACCCCCTCTCCCCAACCCCTCTCCCTCGAGGGGAGAGGGCAGGGTGAGGGTGAACCCGCTCCCATTTTCATCAACGCCAAGATCGAGGCCGAACTGGCCGAACTTTCAGAAGACGACGCCAAGGCTTATATGAAAGAACTTGGCATGGCACAAAGTGGGCTTGATAAACTTATCAAAGCCGGATATACCCTGCTTGGCCTTATGACATTTTTAACTACCGGACCGGATGAAACCCGTGCATGGACGATTCATGTAGGAACTAAAGCTCCGCAAGCCGCAGGAGTAATTCATACGGATTTTGAAAAGAATTTTATACGCCTGGAGGTGGCAAGTTACGCCGATTATGTAGCCCACGGGGGAGAGGCTGTGTTAAAGCAAAAAGGCTTGTGGCGATTGGAGGGTAAAGAGTATATTATGCAGGACGGTGATGTGTGCTATTTCCGGGTAGGGGTGTAACTTGACTTTTACCTTATATCCTGTATACTATTCCCAGAACGTGGTAAGGTTCTTGAGCGTGCGTGTAGGCGACGAGTCGAAGCGCAAGAGCAAGAAGCAGGTCGTCTTACACGTAGAAACTAACAATCTTACTTACTATGGCAAAGAAGCTTTATGTTGGTAGTTTGCCTTACAGCACTACCGATGATTCTTTGAAACAAGCTTTTTCCGCAGCCGGTACCGTAACTTCCGCATCTGTCATTATGGACAAGATGTCTGGTCGTTCCAAGGGTTTTGGCTTTGTGGAAATGAGCTCTGACGAAGAAGCAAACAAGGCTATTGAAATGTTCAATGGCAAAGATTTCGAAGGTCGCGCAATCGTGGTGAACGAGGCACGTCCTTTGGCACCTCGCCCCCCTCGCACTGGCGGCGGTTTTGGCGGAGGTAACCGTGGAAATTGGTAATCGATATTTCCCAAGTGCCCCCGGAACCCGGGGGCACTTTTGTTTCTCGATTTCATACTATGATCAAGATTCGTAACATTGCTATTATTGCGCATGTGGACCACGGTAAAACCACGCTTGTGGATGCGCTGTTGCGCCAAAGTAAAACTAAGCTTGGCAAAGACATGGATGATACTATTTGTATCATGGACAATAACGAGCTTGAAAAAGAGCGCGGTATTACTATTTTTTCAAAAAACGCTGCGGTCATGTGGGGTGATACTAAAGTGAATATTATCGACACGCCTGGCCATGCGGATTTTGGTGGCGAGGTAGAGCGTGTGTTAACCATGGCCGATGGGTGTTTGTTACTCATTGACGCTGCTGAAGGCCCCATGCCCCAAACACGATTTGTATTAAAAAAAGCACTCGAGATGAAGCTGAAGGTAATTGTGGTGGTGAACAAGGTAGATAAGCCTGGTGCCGACCCGCATGGTGCGTTGGATAAAACATTTGAATTATTTTTAGAACTAGGCGCCGATGATAAAGCAGCCGATTTTCCGATTGTATATGCCTCGGGCAAGCAAGGGCTTGCGGGGCTGGAGGCCGATATTACCACCATGAAAGACATTGGGCCTTTATTTGATGCAATTTTGCAACATATTCCTGCCCCCACGGGCGACCCTGCCAAGCCTTTGCAAATGTTAGTGACCACCTTATCGCGTGACGATTTTAAGGGCCGCATTGCCACCGCCAAAATTTACAATGGCGTTATTAAAGCAGGGCAAGAAGTTATTCATATTAATCGTGCCGGCGTGCAAGAAAAGGCGCGCATTATTAGTTTGATGAGTTTTGATGGACTAGGTAAAGTGGAGGCGTCAGAGGCCAGCGCTGGCGACATTGTGGCAGTGGCCGGTATTACCGATATTACGGCGGGTGAAACTATTGCCGATGTGGTAACTCCTCTTGCGTTGCCGCTTATTCCTATTGAAGAGCCTACGGTAAAAATGAATTTTGTGATTAATGATTCGCCGTTTGCCGGCAAAGAAGGCGAGTACTCAACGAGCCGCCAAATTCAAGAGCGGCTTATGAAAGAATTGGAAACTGACATGGCACTACGCGTAGAGGTGTGCCCCGAGGGTGGCTGGATTGTAAGTGGTCGTGGCGAGCTGCACTTGGCTATTTTGATCGAGCGTATGCGCCGCGAAGGATTTGAATTTCAAGTGTCGCGGCCCCAAGTGATTGTCAAAGTAGTTCATGGTAACACCTTGGTACCATTTGAAAAGATATTTATTGAAGTGCCTGAAGCGCATTCGGGTGTGGTGATTCAAAAGTTAGGGCAGCGCCATGGGGGGCTTCTGCACATGCACACCAATGCCAAGAATAAAATCACTTCGCTGGAATTTAGCTTGCCTACTCGGGGGTTGTTTGGCTACCGCAACGAATTTCTTACTGATACTCGTGGGCTGGGCATTATTAATACCATTTTTGATGCGTATAAAGAAGACACCGCCGCATGGGCCGAGCGTCAGCAAGGCAGTTTGGTGGTGCATGAGAATGGCGAGACCGCGTTGTATGGCTTGGTCGGTGTGCAAGATCGTGGGGTGATGTTTGTGGGCCCTGGCGTGCAGGTGTACAAGGGCCAAGTGATTGGCCAAAATAGCCGCAGTGGTGATATTCGCCTGAATATCTGTAAAACCAAGCACCTTAGCAATATGCGTAGCAAAGGAGAAGGCGGTATGGAGCATTTTAATGCGCCTCGCGACATGGGCTTGGAAGACGCGCTTGAGTATATTGGCGACGATGAATTGGTAGAAGTTACCCCAAAAAATATCCGCATTCGCAAAATGATTTTGGATGAAAACGACGAACGCCGCAAGAAAGCGTTGGGGCTAAAATGACACAGCAGTGTCATCCTGAGCGAAGCGCAGCGGAGCCGAAGGATCTCTTTTCCCAGAGTATTCAAGAGATTTTTGAATATTGTGGGAGGTACGTGGTATACTATTAAAGTACGCAAGCTGAAGCGTGCGGCTACCGTACATTGTTACGGTAAGTCCCTCTACCGCTGTGTTGTCAGAGTAACGGAAGCAAATGCGGGTATAGTGCGAGAAGCGCAAGCTCTCTCCTCTAACCACTATTCCTTCATTCGTCTCATTTCTGGTATTCTGGCACATAGCGGGAGGGGGATTTTTTGTTGATTTTTTTGGTAGGTTTGGTATACTTTCAGAAACAGAAAAGTGCATGTATGAACCTAGAGTTTTATCCTGCGGAAAAGTTTAAAAAAGAGGTTAAAGATGCGGTACACAAATATCCTGCACTTTCCGGATACCGCGTATTCTTTTTTGGTTCGCGCGTCAGGGGTGATAATTTTCCTCGTTCTGATATTGACTTGGGTATTGAGGGCCCCCGCGCCCTCCCCGTGAACGTGAAATTAGCCCTTGAGCAAGATCTGGCAATGTTACCTACGTTATATAAAATTGATTTTGTTGATTTTACGCAAGCCGCGCCTTCTTTTAAGCAAGAAGCTTTAAAATATATTGAATATGTTATCTAACTCGCCAGTGTTTGAGGATTTTAAAAATATTATTCAACGGTTGGAAGAAGTTTTAGCCGTGCCTCAAAACGACATCAGTCGCGATTCAGCCATTAAACGATTTGAGCTTTGTTTTGATTTGGCGTGGAAATCTATTAAACTGTGCGCCAAACAACAAGGACAAGAATGTTATTCTCCGCGTGAATGTTTTAAAACCGCATTTCAGTTGCGCCTTATTGATCATGATGCCTCCTGGCTTAAGATGATTGAAGACCGCAACACCACGGCGCATCTCTACAAAGAGGTATACGCGGAGGAGGTTTTTACGCGGCTTCCTTCCTATCTTGAACTATTTCAAAAACTCTATCGGGAGTTGCAACAGAAAATAATGTCGTAGCGGGTGCTATGAATCTTCTCACCCCGCTTGAACAACTTGCGCCCCTTGGCCCAAAGACCTTAGCTTCGCTTCATAAGCTAGGTCTTTTTTGCGTACGCGATTTATTGGAAAATTATCCAACGAAGTACGAAGATTTCTCGCAGGTGACGCCCATTCATGCCGTGCAACCCGATAGCGTAGTCACGGTGCGCGGGACCCTTATCAATGTAGAAAGCCGCAGTAGTTGGAAGCGGCACATGAGCCTTGTAGAGGCAACTTTGCAAGATGCCACTGGCGAGATATGCGCTATTTGGTTTAATCAACCGTTTCTTGTTAAGACATTGCGGGAAGGTGCGGAGTATTACTTTTCAGGCAACGTGCGCCGTAGCCCAGAGGGCGAGGTGCAGTTACAAAGCCCGGTGTTTGAACGGGCTGATGACGCAGGTGACACGGTGCATACCGCGCGTATTGTGCCTATGTATGGACTAAGTGGTAACCTTACCCAAAAGCAAGTGCGGTACTTGGTAAGTAAGGCAGTGCCATGTGCTAGTAGTATACCCGACTGGTTGCCATTCGAGATTAAGCGCAGTATGGGGCTGCTACCATTGCCGCAGGCGTTGCAAGAGATTCATTTTCCTTCCAGCCAAGACAAGCTTGCACAGGCACAACGCAGGCTGAAATTTGACGAGCTATTTATTATTCAACTGCAGGCAAAAAAAGTGCGTGCAACTCTCCAGGCGCTGAAAGCACCTAGTGTGCCATTTTTTAAAGATGTGACACAGAATTTTGTGAAGCGCCTGCCCTTTACGCTGACGGGTGATCAAAAAAAAGCGTCGTGGGCTATACTTGGTGACCTGGCAAAGCCCCACCCTATGAACCGACTACTCGAAGGCGAAGTGGGGAGTGGTAAAACCTTGGTAGCAGCGCTTGCACTGTTGAATGTGATGCAAGCAGGGTTGCAAGGTGTGGTGTTGGTGCCTACCGAAATTTTAGCGCGGCAGCATTTTGAAAAGTTTGTAAGTTTATTCAAGGGCACGCCGTTTCGTGTGGCGCTGTGTACAGCTTCTTCTCCTCGCCTCTCCCTTGAGGGGAGAGGCTCCGCCGAAGGCGGGGGTGAGGGTGAGCTTACGCATACTCAGCTACGTTCACACATTTCCCAAGGCCTTGTGCACCTTATTGTAGGTACCCATGCCCTGCTTTCAGATAAACTCATGTTTGCCAATTTAGGCTTGGTTATTGTGGACGAGCAACATAGGTTTGGGGTTAATCAACGTGCGGCGTTACGCAGGAAAAACCAAGACTTGGTGCCGCACTTACTAAGCATGACTGCCACGCCCATACCTCGCACCTTAAGTTTGGTGTTGTACGGCGACCTCGACATCTCGATTATTAAAGAACTTCCTGTAGGCCGCAAAAAAATTGAAACCAAAATAGTAGATCCTACGAAGCGCGAGGCAGCGTATGCGTTTGTGCGTGCACAAGTACACCAAGGCCGGCAGGCGTTTGTATTATGCCCGAGGATAGAAACCCCCTCACCCCAACCTCTCAATGAGCACATTGACCTACTGGGTCCCGCAGGAGGGGGAGAGGGGGTAACTCCTACTCGCCTCTCCCTTTACGGGAGAGGCCACGCCGAAGGCGGGGGTGAGGGTGCCCTTTCAA
>CAYHRN010000032.1:0-6230 GCA_964359155.1 uncultured Gammaproteobacteria bacterium
CTGGGCTCAGATTCAAGATGCCTTGAAGAAGCATAATATTCAGGATATTGACGAACTCTCTGGCCCCAAGGTAGACAAGATCTCTACAGAAGAACTGAACCGTATTCAAGATATTCTCGATGTCTTCACTAAAGTCCGTGAAGCAGGGGAGCTTCCTCCTCCTGAATGTACCTTTACCCTTAAGAATGCAATAAACCCGTACCGTGAAGCCCTGCTGGAAGGGGGAATTCCCGACACCGACCCCAGAACCCCAGAACGAAAAGATATCATGGTAAATCTTGGTGACGTGCTCAAGGCTGATATCGCTTCCTACCATGCTTCAAACCTCGAAGCTTGGGTTAAAGACTTAGAAGGCTTGAAACTCTCCCTTTCCCCGGAGAAGCGTAAGATCATCGAACTAGAACTCGCAGACGGCTGTATCCCCATCTTTATGCCCGGGGCCCGTATTCAACAAGACACCACCACAGAGCAGTACAAGGAGAATTTGAAACCCGTATGGATCAAGGACGGAGAGGCGCAAGTAGTGAATGATGCTTATATGTGGGACCATATCAAAAAGTTGATTACGGATAAAGACCCCTTACTTACCAAGGATGTCCCTGCAAGGCCTTATGTGCTTTTGGTAAAGCCTACGCAAAAGCCAGAAGCTCGTACGTGCAGTAAAGATGTTCCCCAACAAAAGGCAGAAGAGAAAAAGATAAATAAAAAACGTAGCGCCAAGAGCCTTGCCCCCATGTTTCCCATCAAGCCAGTTGAGTATGCATGGCTACAGCGACGTTTTACAGAAATGCTCAAGGAAGAAATCCCGACCTTAACCAACCTTTCCCCTCTTGATAGCACTACCTTGACCAGGTTTATTGATCTGCCGGTTGCCGAGGCCAGTGTGCCGAGTGGCTACTTCCTTACCGACAGTGCGCAGGTGAGGTTCAGCAGGGACGATACTGCCACTCCGAATGGCAACTGCGGCTTCCGCTCCGTGGTGAGGGTCGAGATTTAGGTTTCCCCTATTTCCATTTGTTTCCCCTTTTGTTGTTTACTTTTCCCCTATGTCTGAAATAGAACAAGATTTTCATCAAGATCACGCGCCTGAAATTGCGCCGGACTTACAAAAGTATGTGCCGGAGGTACAGGAATTTATCAAAACGTGGCAAGAAGTATTTTTTGCCATTGCTGGCGACCGTTCGCTGAGTTTTAAGCCTGGGCAAGGCTTTGCCATTGATTTACAAAAAGGCGAAATAACCCTGGATGTACATGATTGGAAGTGGGCACAAGAGAAAGGGCTTTCAAATTGGCAACAGTTATTTTCGGTATGCCATGAACTTTCCCACTTTGTAGATTTGCGTGAAGCACCGAAAGAAATGCTCGCGCATTTCGACTACATGAAACAGCGCGCCAAAGAACTTGCGCCTCAAGTACTTGCTATGTGGACCGCAAAGGCAGGGGGCACTTTGCCGCCGCATGCGACCAGCGAGATGGCCGAGATGTTTGTGTATCAAAAACTGCATCTTTTGTATAACGCGCTCGACGACATGTATGTGAATAGTACCTTGGCCTTGCGTAGCAGTGTGTTTCACCCAGATACTGGAAGCCAACGGCACGAGGTAGACCGCCTGTACCGTGATTTTTTATTCCCCACCTTGCCCCAAGAACCTGGTAAGCCGCCCAAGGAGGGCCAAGCAGCCGATTTACAAGGCTTACCCTTAAGTTATCAATTTGCGTATTTTTTATTGCGGCAACGCATGGTGCAGGGGCAAGAGATATTAATAGCCAAGCCCGTGCAGGAAGCATTGCAGAGTTTTGCAGATGAAGTTGCACAGCAACAAGGCATTACGCGTGCACAAGAAGCTGTTTTAATCACTAGCCCCGGCACGAACAATGCCAAGAATGCAGGGTGGCGCTACGAGCGCATTAAGCAAGCCTTAGAGCCGGTATTTGTGGAATTATTATTGCAAGATGTGCAAGATTTTCCGCCGCCTCCGCCGCCAGGCACACCTTCTCCTTGGCAAGAGTCTGATATAAAACCCGAGCCTATTGACGAAAACACGATACGTGATTTTATTGCGCAAAAAAATAAAAAAGATGCAGCAGATGCCAAGGATATAAAAGAACAAGCAGCTAAGGCCACTGCCACACCAGAACAACGGGCAGCTACGTATCAACAAGGTGCCGATGATACGCTTTGCAAAGAGCACCATGTAGACCCGCAGTGCGCACGTGAGTACCGCAAACTGCAGCACGAAGTTGCGCCGTATGCCCGTGAACTTGCCGAAGTATTTGAACGGGTGATGAAAACCATTAACGAACGCATAAGTAAGTTTTGGGCTGATGGGTTTAAGAGTGGTAAATTTAATGTACACCGGTTTATTGCCAAGTATGCACCAGAACTTGCCCTGGAGCGTCCTGACCTTATTCCTTGGGAACGCCTTGATGTATATCAGCAGCGTGAGTTTATGGCGAGGCTGGTAATATTCCCCAACCGTATACGGGTACGCCTGGTACCTGATGGATCCGGCTCTATGGATGAGGAAAAATTATTAGCACTCAAAAAACTTTCGGTATTGCTGCTAGAGGGATTATCTACATTTGAAGCCACCATAAATTTACGGTTTAAATTGAAAGATCCTTTTGCCGTAGATACCGAGATTCGTATGTTTGGTTCGCCAGGGAAAAGCAAGGTAGTGAAAGCATTTGCGGAAAGTAAGCCCACACCAGGGCGGGAATATGCCGACCGATTTAAAGCTTTAGGTGAGATGACCAATGGGTATGGGGGTACCTGTGATGCCGAGCCATTTTGGAACATTGCCTCCTCGATCGGGGAAGATGCGGTAAAAGAGCTGCAAGCAGGAAAAGCCAAAGAATTTATTTTTGAAATTACCGATGGGGGCGCCAACGCGGCAAGCAAATATGCGCAAGAAGGTGCCGAGGCTTGGCAAGATAGCCGCAATGCTATTGCTGCCGCAGTGGCCAAAGGCGCACGGGGAGCCAAGGAAATGGGGGTGATTGCGCGGGGGTTTCAAGTGGGAACGCCCAGCGAAGAAGACCAAGCAACGTTTAAGGCAATTTGGGAGGCTGATGGTGCACGTATTCCCGAGCCTAAAGATTTAGTGCAAGCGGTGGCACAATTGCTGGCAAGCAAGTTTGAACAAATACCCATTGGCATTGAATATTACCCCGCAGAGGATGAAGAATAATATCTTTGTGATCAGTATTATTATCCCCGTATACAATCATGCCGTTGAACTCAAGCAATGCTGGGCAAGTATTGCGGCGCAGACATATAAAGATATTGAGGTGATTGTGGTGGATGATGGATCTATTCCTGCGCTGAACGCAGGACAGTTTTCAGTTTTCAGTTTTCAGTTTTCAATACAATTCTTGCATCAAGAGCATGTCGGAGGGTCGGAAAGTGCCCAGCGGGCGCGGAATTTGGGGTTTAAGCATGCCAAGGGCGAGTACCTTATGTTTTGTGATGCAGATGTAGTAATGAGGCCAGATATGCTGGAGAAAATGTTGAAAGTGCTGGAGGGCACCCTCACCCCCGCCTTTGGCGGGGCCTCTCCCGTAAAGGGAGAGGCGAGTATGATAAAAAATTATCCCTCTCCCCTTGTCTCGCTTCGCGAGATCTCTCGTAGGGAGACGGGAGAGGGTAGGGTGAGGGGTTTCCCCGCATACGTATACTCCGGCTTCAAGCTCGGCCACAAGGCCATGCCCTCATTTCCCTTTAGTGCCGAACGTTTACGGGCTATGCCCTATATTCACATGAGTTCTCTTATGCGGCGTGAATGCTTTTCGGGCATGGATGAACGTTTGAAAAAGTTTCAAGATTGGGATTTGTATCTTACCTTGTTGGAGAAAGGCTATACTGGAATATGGATACCAGAATTATTGTATACCATACTGCCGCGCAAAAAACACGGTATCAGCTTGTGGTTACCCGGATTTATGTATAAGATACCCTGGAAGAAGTTCGGTATCCACATAGGTGCCATAGAAAGGTACCATGAGGGCATGAGGGTGATAAAGCAGAAACACAAACTATGACTCCACTCGTTATTTCTCTTGGCGGTTCTTTGGTAAGCACCGCGCAGGGGATTGCTACTAAATATTTAAAAAATTTTAAGGCTGTTATTGAACAGCAGCTCAAAAAAGGGCGACGTATTTTTATTGTAGTGGGAGGTGGCAAAATAGCTCGTGAGTATCAAGTTGCTGCAAAAGAATTAGGTTGCAGCACTCTTATGGATCTTGATTGGGTTGGCCTTTATGCTACGCGTCTTAATGCGCAATTAGTACGAGCGATATTTGGAAATCAAGCATATGGGCGTATTATTTGTTTTCCTGAAGATATACCGCAGGGAGGAGAAACTTTACTTATTGGCGGAGGAGGAAATCCTGGAGCCACTACTGATCGTGCTACCATATTAATGGCCCAAGCCATGCACGCTACCACTATTGTCAATTTGACCAATATTGACTATGTTTACAGTGCTGATCCCAAGAAAGATACTTCTGCAAAGCCTTTGAGTAGCCTTGCATGGGCTCAATACTTAAAGCTTATTCCTGCAGAGCGCACGCCAGGCGGCAACTATCCTTTTGACCCCGTAGCAAGCAAATTGGCTCAAGAATCTGGGATCAAGGTAGTACTCATGAATGGGGAAAACATAGAGAATTTTGAAGCATATTTGCAAGGGAAGGAGTGGAAGGGGACGACGATTGCGGACGACTAGTTTGTCTATGTATTATGTATATGTTTTGTATAGCAAGCAACGAGACGAGTTTTATATTGGATTTACGGAAAACTTAGAACAGAGGATACAAGAGCATCTGAGGGGTAGTGTGCATACTACCTAATCCCGCACTGAATGGGCGACTAGCTCAGCTGGTTAGAGCGCTGTCCTCACACGACAGAGGTCTCAGGTTCGACTCCTGAGTCGCCCATTGAGTGCGGGATCTGGTTACCCGACAAAAGCGCTTCGCGCATTTTGACGGGCCCGCCTTAATGCCAGTAGGCTTTAGGCGGGGAGCGCTGTCCTCACAACGGGATTTTTGAAGAATTTTAAATATTCCCCACTTCTTTTAGAAGTGTGCTATAATTCCCCATAGTATTTTTTAATTTTACTATTTTTATGCCTTCTCCTTTTTATAGGAGTTCTTTCAAAAGGTCTTTGCTTGTTACTATAAGTGTAGTTTTATTCATAGTAGGCATAGTTGTTACCCATGGCACTTTGTTCGTGATGGCGCAGGTTCCGCCGGTAGGTTATGAGGGGCATGCAAAGGCTATTGAAGACATGACAGCTAAAGATTTTGCTCAGTACGATTATAATTATTTGTCGGCTCTCTGGAGTGATTTACGAGCAACTCGTAATGCATTAGAAAAAGGATTACGTGATGATGGCAAAAGGCAGTTTAATGAAAAATGGAATATTGTTTCTCAAAAGATTGATGATGCTATAGGCAAGGCAAACAATCGTTCTTTTAAAGAAGAAAAAGAAGTACTTCATTTGGTGGTAGGAAAGCTCGACGATCTTAATCGCTTTCTTAAGGCCCAAGGTGCAGCCGGTCAAGATGGCACTCTTAATTCTTTTATAGACTCATTAATAAACAAAATACAAGATATTAATACATGGCTCAACAAGCATCCAAAAGAGTTTTCCTTTGCTCCCCCCAAGGGGTTTCCTCAAAATCAGGAAGCATATTTTGTTATCCAAGAAGGTGAAGCAGCGCGTCTCCACGCGATTTTAGAAAGAATTACTACAAAAGATGGCGTTGAGGTGAAGCGAGAAAAGCTTAAGGATTATTTTGTTAATATCAGTATTAAAGATTCGCAAGGAAATAATGCGCCTTTTGAAGTTGCTACTCTTACGGGCATTCAAAATGTTTTTACTCACCAAACAAAGACCGATTCGCAAGATGCTTCCTACGACGTAACTATAAGTGGTTTGCAACCTGGTTATTACGAGCTTGATGCCACAAGTGTACCAAAAACAAAGGCAGAAAAATCAGTGCATGCAACCCAGTCTCTTATGGTAACACCAGGCGCTACGACTCCTGTATCCGCTCCATCAGATACTACCGCTTCTCCTTGCACAGATGTAAGTGTTACCATAGAGCCCATTGGTGGTGATCCGGGTGCAGGAGGAGGGCCAGCAGGTCCTGCGGGTGGTGCTGGAGTAGCTGCTGGAAATTTTCCTACGCTGAATATTGAACCAAGTAGTGGCGGAGGCGGCGGTACC
>CAYHRN010000032.1:6330-8983 GCA_964359155.1 uncultured Gammaproteobacteria bacterium
TGGAAATTTTCCTACGCTGAATATTGAACCAAGTAGTGGCGGAGGCGGCGGTACCGGACTTTGTCCTGAAGGTACTATGGTTACTTTGGAATCCATCGATGAGGGAGTATCTAGTGAGCTCCTTATTACTTCTGCACCTGTGACCATTGCCTATTCAGGCGGTGGCGGAGGTTCTAGTTTGTATAATCTCCCGGTGGATTTTGCGACTGGTTATGTAGCTACTCCAGCAGGTGCTACGGTAATGGTAAGCGGAACTGCATACAATTCCAGTGGCGCATCACAAGCATTTACAAGCCCGGTTAAAGTTTTGGATGGTGTCTTGCAACTTGCCGTATTACCTCAGCTTGTTGGGGGGCAACCAGTTGCCAATGTGGTAGTAAACAAAGTTAATGATAATTCATTTCCTGCTTTCCAATTTAAGCCTACGGCAGGAGGTGGTGTACCCCAGGAAGACGTGAGGTATCTGTTGAGTCTTATAATAGAGAAAGCAGGGTTGAAGGAAGCAGTAATGGCTTTGAACTTTCAAGCTCCTTTCTCCATGAGTACTGCTGCGCCCGTATCACAGACACCAATGATTTTTATAGGATTTTTTGCACTCCTGACCGGATTATTAGGAGTATTGGGTCTTGGTGGGAGCAAGCTCTTGGTGGGTCTGCCGTTGTTGAGTAATTTTCTATATAAACCATTGGCACTCACTTCTTTAGGTATTTCCTTTACCCTCATCCTTGTGGTCTTGGCAGGGTGGTTCTCTTAAGCGACACCACTGAATGAGTATTTGCATTTTCTTCCCATTGTTTGGTACAATAGGTACATGAATAAGGAAACTATACAACAGCCTCCTGCGGGTGCACCATTATCTTCGTTGCAAAAGGCGAAGGATTTTTTTGTAGAGCTGATCAAGATTGTACTGGTTTCTCTTGCCATTATTATTCCGATCCGCCATTTCTTGATCCAGCCATTTTATGTGAAAGGGGCAAGCATGGAGCCCAATTTCGAAGATCATGAGTATTTAATTATCGACGAAATCACGTATCGGTTTCATGTGCCGCAGCGCGGGGAAATTGTGGTGTTCCGCGCGCCCACTGAAGCCCAACAATTTTTTATCAAACGTATTATTGGCTTACCTGGTGAAACCGTAAGCGTGAAGGAGGGAGTGGTGCGGGTGAACGGGAAATCGCTCGATGAAACTAAGTATCTTTCGAGTGATTTGCATACGCAAGGCGATGTCATGGTAACACTAAAAGATAATGAATATTTTGTGATGGGTGATAACCGTAATGCCTCGTACGACAGCCGTTTGTTTGGCCCCATAAATCGTACTAGAATTATAGGCCGTACGGTATTTCGAGGCTGGCCATACGACCGTATTCAGTGGTTTGAAACACCTGTTTATGATAACAGATAAACACAGATCTCCTACCGATACTCACAGATCACAGGTAGGGACAGATCTGTATGTATCTGTGACCTGTGGTAATCTGTTTTACATTTGTTAATAATCTGTATTTATGCCCAAAGGACGACCGCAAAAACCAAAACTTTCTCCTGTAAAAAGTGCTAAAACACCTTCGCTTTTGCGTGGGTTTAAAGACATTTTACCCTCAGAAGAATTATATTGGCAGTTTTTAGAAACAAGAATTGCTAAAATTGCTGCTGATTATGGGTTCCAGCGCATCAGAACTCCGATTCTCGAAGAAGCGTCATTATTTTTGCATGCCATAGGGCGTGAAACCGATATTGTGGCTAAAGAGCTTTTCAGCTTTCCTTTACGCGATGGGGGCATGGTTGCATTACGCCCTGAAAGCACGGCAGGAGTTGCGCGCGCCTATATTAATCATGGCATGTGGAATGTACCGCAGCCCGTGAAATTATGGTATATGGGGCCCATGTTTAGGTACGACAGGCCTCAGGCGGGTCGTTTTCGGCAGTTTCATCAAGTAGGATTTGAAGTGGTGGGGGGCGATCACCCTGTGCTTGATGCGGAACTCATTGCGCTGAGTGTGGCATTTTTGAAATCGCTAGAAATTCCTTGTTCCATTCATATAAATAGTATTGGTTGCCGTGCCTGTAGGCCACCCTATTTGCAGGCCCTAACGGCATTTGCGAAAGCACACCGTAAAGAGTTATGCGATGATTGCAAGGGGCGCTTGAAAAAGAATGTGTTGCGTGTGTTAGATTGTAAAGAAGAGGCCTGTCAGGCAGTGTATGAACACGCGCCTACGATTATTGATCGTTTATGTGAAGATTGTAAAAAACATTTTACCCGCGTATTAGAGTATTTAGACGACATGGAAATATCGTTTACCTTGCAGCCACGCTTAGTGCGTGGGCTTGATTACTATTCGCGCACGGTATTTGAAATAATCCCTCACGCACTTCCTCCGCAGCCTGTGGTGCAAGAAGCACCTCCAGAGGTTCAAAGTCACCGTAAGAATTTTAAGGAAGAGCCTGTTGAGACTCCTTTAGACCAGTTGATACAACAACAAGAACCGCAAGAGGCGGGCCGTCAAGATGCGTTGGGGGGTGGGGGTAGGTACGACGCTTTAATAGAAATGCTGGGCGGACGTAGTACCCCTGCATTAGGAGTAGCTTTTGGTATGGAGCGATTGATACATGTGTTGCGGCCCCATATTGATGCGCTGTTACCACCTTT
>CAYHRN010000033.1:0-8431 GCA_964359155.1 uncultured Gammaproteobacteria bacterium
GGGACTTCAGCATATTGAATTCCTCCTCGGTGCCGTCGCTCGAGGCATTGTAGATAACAATAATTTCAGACCGAACATTGCTCCCCTCTTGTACCAGCGAAGCAAGACATCGCCGCAATAACTCTTTCACGTTCCAGCTCACGATGACAATAGAAATGTCCATAGACTATGGCTCTGTGCGCAGGATAACAAAAGAAACAGCCCCTGACCAGAGACTGTTTCTTTTGTTGCTACCAAGTCCACCATTCTGAAGCTCCTATCGGAGTCGAGTATGTCAATGCCGGGGTCCAATGATGAACGTGGCATAACGCCCGTGCATCTATGGTACAGAACATGGCACCTTCACGCTCGTGCTCATAAGAACTTCGGAATGATGGTCCTCTCCATCTTATGGAGAGAAGTCTGGAGGAATTACACCGTAATCATACGATAACCCCTCCATACTTCCATTCACAATTGGTCACAACCCCAGCACCAAAGCTCAAAGCACGCACTATATTTATTATTGATACACTCACGGAACCCGCCTGCGGCTACCCTGTACTTATAAGCTTCTTCATCTTGCAGCTTGGTGCGGGGTTAGTTACTCCCAACGAAATTGGATTCGCCCTTTGGGCTCTCCAATTTCGGGCGAGTAACAAAAAAGCGGCTAAGAGCTCTTTTCGTTCCTGTAAGGAGAGAATCCATAAATCGGTATTCCAGAGACTAAGCATAGTCAGTACTCTTACGAAAAGATCTCTTAACCGCCTTGGCAATCGGATCGGTTAGGCTGATCAGTATGTCAATACTATACCACACCTATTAATAATTGTCAATAAAAATAGCCCCATTTTAGGGCTATTTTGGCTTGAACGCTAGCATTATGAGATTATTCTATGGCTCTATAGAAGCCCGTATACGCCGCACGCCGGCAGAACTGGCTTCTTCTTTGATGATTTTAAAAGTGCCTACTTCGCCGGTATGGGCAACATGGGGGCCACCACATACTTCTTTTGAGAATGTTCCCATGGAGTACACGGTTACTTTGGGAGGATATTTTTCTTTAAAAAACGCATGCGCACCGCCTGCCACCGCAGCTTCAAACGTAGTTTCTTCCACAGAAACCTGCAGATTGTTCTTAATCTGCTCATTCACCATATCTTCCACCTTTTTTATTTCTTCAGGAGTTACCTTCCGCGCAAATGTAAAATCGAACCGCATTCGTTCGGGTGTAATATTGCTGCCCATTTGCTTCACCTGGGGACCCAATACTTTTTGCAATGCGGCGTGCATTAAATGCGCAGCCGTATGATACCTGGTTACTTTTGCCACATCTTCCTGCGTATTGACGCCTTGAAATTCCGCACGCATGGCAATGGCAGAATCTTTTTTGTCCATGCCTACTTTGCTTACTTCTTTATGCTTCTCCATTTCTTGTTGAAACGAAGCAGCATCCACGCCTATCCCCTGCTCTTTTGCCATTTCTTGCGTCATCTCAAACGGAAACCCATAACTTTCATAGAGCATAAACGCAGAAGCGCCATAAAGTAAACCTCCCCGCTCCCCTCCTTCGTAAGGAGGGGTTCTATATGAGGCAATAATCCGTTCAAATTCTTTGAGGCCCCTTTCAAGTGATGTAGTAAACTTTTCTGTTTCATTCTTAAGCGCAGAGGCAATATCATTGGCCTTCAGCTTCAGCTCGGGATACGTAGTACTATATAACCCTATCACCATATCCACCAAGGTCTGCATTCCTGTAGCAGGCAACCCAAGACTACGCATGGCGCGGATCATGCGGCGGATAATGCGCCGCAGCACATACCCGGCACCCAAGTTGCTGGGCAACACGCCATCGGCAATTAAAAAACAGGCACTGCGAATATGATCGGTAATAATACGATATTCACGTGGCGCATCTTTATACACTACTGGGATCATTCCTGCGATCGCCTTGATCACTGGCTGATGTAAATCGGTGTCAAAGATCGAAGGTGCGGTGTGCATCACCATGGCAAGGCGATCAAGGCCCAAGCCAGTGTCTACGCCAGGTGTTTTTAATGGATCGAGTGTCCCATCAACTTTTTGGTAATACTGATTAAATACGATATTCCAAATCTCAATCCCCTGCACATAGATTTCAGTAGTGGGTCCGCAAGGGCCCTCGGTGCCTGTAGGGCCCCAAAAATTATCAGCTCTGCCTTCTTTGCGAATCTTATTCTCGGGGATACCAAGACTTTTCCAAATATCGTAGGACTCCCTATCAAAAGGCGTTGTGGCATCGCCTGCAAACACGGTCACATAATCAATACGCTCGACAAGACCAATACTTTTCAAAAAATTCAATGCGTACGCAATCGCTTCCTTTTTAAAATAACCACCAAACGAAAAATTTCCAAGCATTTCAAAAAGAGTGCCGTGCCGCTCATCCCCTACTTCTTCAATGTCGCTCGTACGGAAACATTTTTGTACCGAGGCTGTGGATAAACTTTGAAAATCCTTCATGGCATCTGCCTGCCCAGTGTAATACGGTTTAAACTGTTGCATGCCAGCGGTGGTAAGCAACACCGATGGGTCATCGGGAAGCAGACTAGAAGAAGGCACCACGGTGTGGCCGTGGCTCTTAAAAAAGTTAAGAAAGGCAGTACGAAGTTGTTGAGACGTCATATAAATATTAAGCAAGCGAGGTATAGTATATGTTCGCACGAGGACTTGTTTGAGGTAGGCCGGAATGCGCTGGCTTATGCGGTCGACTCAAGAGGCGCGAGGCCGGTTTCGTGTAATCACGAAAACCGAGTTCCGCAGAAGAACATATACTATACCTCGCGACGCGGCACTTCTTTTTCTTTGCGAGACAATTTAAGACACTCTTTGCAATACACGGGTTTTTTAGGGTCGGGAATAAAGGTAAGGACCACATTTTTAGCACAACGATCACAGGTGTCGGGGTGCTGCACCGCGGGCTTGTCGCCGTCGAGTTTCGCCTTGGCTTTAGGCGCACGGACGCCCGCAGGCACTATGCTTTCACTTAATGGCAGCATGCCTGCTTTGGCAGCACGAGCATTGGATTGACTTGTAAATCCAGATGGTTTCCCGCCGAGTGCCACAACAGAAGCAGGGCTATTTGCAGATTCATCCATATGCCCCACACCCGACCATCGAATAATCTTTTCTTCTACTTCAGCGCGTGCCTTGGTATACCGCTCACGCGATACCCGAATAATTTTTTCACGATTACCTTCTTTTTCATCTTCTCGAAGAGGGGGTAAGGTGGTCACTGAAAAAGGGTCGGAGGCCACCCCATCAATCATAAGTTTTAAGTAGGCGTTATACTTGGGTAAATTTACCAAATCTTCCGGGGTAAATTGCGGCGTAAACTCTGCCTCTAATGCCTCGCCGTCCGCTGCCCCTACACGGAAACACATAATGGTACCCACATTGCCAAACACCGCCGCACTCACTTTTTCATCGAGCTGTTCAATATACTGATGGGCAATCGTAAGGTTCAAGCGATATTTACGCGCTTCGGACAAAATATTGGCAAAACTTTCGGTGGCAAAATTTTGAAACTCGTCTACATATAAATAAAAATCACGCCGTGCGCCCTCAAGAGTATCGATACGCTGCATAGCTGCCAGTTGAATTTTGGTAATAATCATGGCACCCAAAAGGGCAGAATTATCTTCCCCAATTTTACCTTTCGCCAAATTCAGCAAAAGAATTTTTCCTTGATCCATCATTTCACGAATACTTACGGATGATGATACTTGCCCCACAATATTGCGAATAAGGGGTGAGGATAAAAATTGCCCTACTTTGTTTTGCACAGGGGCAATAGCCTCACTTTGAAACTTATCAGGATATTTAGAATACTCATCTACCCAAAAACTCTTTACCACCGGGTCGGTAATTTTATCAATCACGCGTTGCCGGAAGCTTTTATCTACCAACAGTCGCATTATTCCCAGGAGGGTGCTTCCTGGGTAATCTAAAAGCGCCAAGATAGCATTACGTAATACATACTCAAGGCGCGGCCCCCAAGAATCTGCCCAAATCTTTTTAAACACCCCAATAAGTCCACTGGCTACCAAAAAACGGTTCACCGGTTCTACTTGCTCTAAAATATTAAAGGCAATGGGGTGCTCTACATCGCCTGGGTTAAAATAAATAACGTCATTAATACGGCTGGCAGGAATAAAATCAATAATCTTTTCTACCAAATCGCCATGAGGGTCTACCACGGCCACTCCCCGCCCTGCACGTATATCGCCCACAATCATGTTTTCCATGACCGTGCTTTTGCCCATACCGGTTTTGCCAATCAAATACATGTGCCGGCGCCTATCGTCGGTTTTAATACCGAAGATAGTATTTTTATTACGGAAGTTGGTTTGCCCAAACGGGACAATTTCGTCAGACATACGATTTAGCGAAATTACCGAGTCACGAATCTACTGATTCGCGTGCCGCGCGCTACCGTCCACTAAAGCGCGGCGCAATTCCTTATTAATATCACTCCACTACAGGAAGTGTGAACGGTGGTTCTGCTTTTTTACTTTCACTCTTTTTCACCAACGGTGCCTTTACTTGCATCATGGGGAAATGCCACAAGGTTGCAAGCTCTTCGGTATTCAACACAAAGGGGTGGCACGCGCCACGGCTTTCGCTGCGCCCCCGGTAGGCACGTAACATTTGATTGCGCCTTAAGTTAAGCCGAATACTGCGGAAATCCCATGGAGGAGGAATGGAAGTCCAGTACTTGGTGGCAGGCTTTAAGCTATTCATGTCTACGGTATTGAATTGCTTAATAGCACCCACCACCCCGTTTACTACGCGTGGCGGGTAATATAATTCTTTTCTCGCAGCGTAGATAAAACGTATTTTTACTTCGTAGCCAATTTTACTAATCTTTTTACCAATAGCCTCCACGATATTTTTCTCGTGAGGCGGCATAAACAACATTTTACTCTTTTCAAAATCTTCCTCTTCTGCTTTATGCGCTGGCTCTGCGGCAGGAGGTGTAATGAAATCTCCTACAAGGGCAAAAAACTGGAATGAGAGATTCAACATCTTTGCCCATATACCCTCTTTATGCTCCTCTTTACGCCCAATGAGTTCATTAATAATATGCTGCCCTGCTTGGGGCCATTCTTTTTGGCCAATCGGCACTAAAATAATTTGATACCATGCATGCTCACCCTCGGAAATGCGCGCAAATGATTCCAGCATTGCCGACATGGGGTCTTTAAATTCTCCAGACAGTTTATCTTCAAACTCTTTATACGTTTTTAACGGGTATACTTGGGGGTGCGTATGGATCCATTCTGCGCCCCATAGCAAATGCGTGGGATTGGGGTAATACCGCGGAATCGTATTAATATAGTCTTCAACTTCGGTAATTTGTGCGTCGGGGTATTGCGAATAAATAGAAGACTCCACCAAGTCACGATACTTCACGGGCAAACGGATAATAAATTTAATGTAGCCACCCGTGCTAATGATTTCCAGGGTCAATGGTAATTGAAATCTTCCTACCCACCAATTTTCATAAAAACTAAACGTACTATGAGCACCTGCTAAATGAGAAAAAATATTTTCTACCGCCAAGGGGCCCTGCTCATTAGCCTTAGGCACATCGATCTGGAGAAGCATAAACTCTTGATGATGCTCCCATGCTAAACGAATATGAAATAGCCATACCGTAGGCGCAAATTGGAGTCCAGCCCATAACAGCGCAATAAATCCCCATGGCCAAAAAAGCTCTCCAAATAAACTCAGAGGGCCGACGGCGCCTGCATGCGCAAAATAGGAGGTGATACTCGAAAAGAAGTCCATGAAAAGCTTTTGAGCTGAATAGCTAACGAGCTCTTATACTACTCTCTTACAGTATACTCCCCTGTAGGCAATTTTTGAAACCATGCCTTGTTGGCAAGCACCGCGTGCACCGTAGTTTCTTTCACCAAGCGTTCTTTAAGCACTTGTAGAATAAGCTCTTCCTTGCGTAAGGGGCGGCCTTGTGCGTTAAGTACGCGCTGAATTACTTCACGCACTTTACCAGGTGCATAGCCCCATTCTTTAAGAGCATACAACCCACGACCTACTAATACATATTTAGGAGAGGCAATTAATTCATTGCGTACACTTCCTTCAGATGCAATTTTTTTATCAATATGCAACGCATTAATATGCCGTGTAATATCGCGGAAGTGCAATGGCTTTCCTTCACGCAGTAATACCAAATCAATTTTATCCCCAATGCGTTTGGGCACAATCGCAGGCCAGGCAGAAAGCCCCCAGCACCCGAGGGTATTGCAATGCACTGGGCGCAACATGGCCAACCACTCATGAATAAGCGTATCGGGTAGTTCAAGGCTCTTAGGTAAGAGCGCCCGCACCTTGGTAAAAAGTTGTTCCTCGGTAAGCGGCTTGCCTTCACCAGAAATAAGGTCATGAATAGCGTTTAAATTTTTTGTAAACCCTTCCCACTCCATAGCTTCATGCTTCCATACCGGGTAGTGCAGCGAAGAAGAGGGTACATGAGTAATACGTCCATGCCCGGCATGAGAGATAATAAACAACAGTGCCTGACGTTCGGCAAAATCTTCAGGCTTCCAATTATGAAATTCTTTGGGGTTCAAGCCTAATATGCTGTGAATAAAACGATTTTCCTCTATGGCACCCCCACGCTCTTTCAATAGCTCATCAATCTTGGTTAACAATTGTTCAAAACGTGCACGCTCCGTAACAAGAATATCATGAGCTTTCTTAAGCACGCCCCGTTCAAGCTGCCGTACGCGTTCACGCGTAATGTCGAATGACTTCCCAATCGAAGCAAGGGTTTCCTCACGCACCACAAGCTCCCTGCCCTGCCACACTAATTTATGTTTTCCTTTATTCCAATCCAACGCGGCGCGACGTACTAAAATATCGCGCTCACGAGGAGAAAGCTTATTCAACACCTGTAAGAGTTGCTCTTGCAGCATATATATAAAAGACCCTGGAGTTGCAACATCTAGAATAGCCCTTTCGAACAAAATTGTCAACATGCCATTTTTTAGCGCACTTCTGCGGAAAAACGGACACCTAATTGATTCCGCACAGACGCCATAACTACTTCTACTTCTTCTGAAGTAAGGGTGCGTTCCGGATGTTGAAACACCAAGCGCAATGCCATACTCCAACGATCTTTACCAAAACGCGCTTTATCCTCAAAGGTATCAAACAAACGCACTTCTTGAATCAAGGGGCTTATATGTGCAACAAGATCATGAATACTTGCATACGACACTTCTTTGCTTATCACAAACGAAATATCACGCTGCAACGCCGGGTGCAAAGGAAATGCCTTGAATTGCCGATCAGTGCGCAGGGGCAAAAGAGCCTCGGGGAACAAGGTAAGAAATGCCATGGGAGTTTTGACATCATAGGGCGTAAGCATCTCTTGCTTGACGGGGTCGATACGCCCTACCAATTTCTCATCAATGGTAATGGTGTGCGTAATATCGTCCTGCTGAATCTGTAAGCGCGTACGATCAATGCCCAAAGCTTCGCGTATCATATGCAGCACCCCCAGCATACGCAATAAAGAATCTTTACCCGTGGCAAGGGCGCATAGCCGCATAGGTTGCTCAGGGATAGAACCTTGTGATGGTTTAAATACCGTGCCCAGCTCAAACAATGCAACCTGATCGTAGGTAGGTAAATTTTTCACTGCTGCTTGCACCAGGCGTGGCAGCAAGCTTTGCCGCATCATGGCTTGATCAGGGTTTAATGGATTTACCAGTTCATAATGGGGCTTGCCTTCAAGCGCAAACCCTTTTAGCTCTTGCGGGCCATAAAATGAGTAGAGCATCACTTCATCAAACCCTGCAGTGATCATAAGGTCACGCAGCTTCTCTTTCAAAATGTATAAATGATTTGGTGGTGGTGCCACAATAGCCCCCTGCAATGCGGTAATAGGTAAGGTATTATAGTCAATCATGCGGCCCACTTCTTCTAGTATATCCTCTGGAATGGTGATGTCATGGCGCCAGACGGGCGCAATAACATTCCACCGCTTTGCCGTACCTGTTACTTTAAACCCTAAGGACTGAAGGATGCTTTTCATCTTCGCGCTGGTAAGCGATGGACTTCCTAATACTTTTTGTATCCATGTGGGATCAACTACCACGTTGGCTGATACCACACGATCTTTAATATACGAAGTTGCTGCACTCACCGACCCTCCAGCGAGCTCTTTCAGCAACTCTATTGCACGGGCCAATGCCACTTCGGCCATAGTTTGATCCAGCCCTCGTTCAAACCGTTGCGACGCGTCGGTACTAAACCGCATACGCCGGGCGGTGCGGCGAATCACTGCCGGGTTAAATTGCGAGGCAGTAAGTATAATACGCGTGGTGCCCTGCTGCACGGCACTATGAAGCCCACCCTGAATACCGGCAATATCAATGGGGCC
>CAYHRN010000034.1:0-8347 GCA_964359155.1 uncultured Gammaproteobacteria bacterium
TCCATTTCAAAGAACATATTAAACATGCGGGCGATTATACTGTGGACATTATGCCCGAGCCTGGGGTTACCGGTACACTGAAATTAAAAGTGGTACGTAAGCTCTAAGCTATGAAACAGCCTAAGTTTATCTTTGTAGTAGGCGGGGTAATGTCTTCGATTGGCAAAGGCGTGGCGGCAGCATCGATGGGGAAAATACTTCAGGCAAGGGGCTACAAAGTTGCCAATATTAAATGCGACATGTATGTAAACATTGACGCGGGCACCATACGGCCTGCGGAGCATGGTGAAGTGTTTGTGGGTGAAGATGGTATTGAGGCCGATCAAGACCTGGGGAATTACGAACGGTTCACAAATCAAATTTGTACGCGGGACAATTACCTTACCACCGGGCAAATTTATGCCGAAGTAATACGGCGTGAACGGAATTTGGAGTATAATGGAGAAGACGTAGAAGTGGTGCCCGACATTCCCAACGAAATCATTCGGCGTATTTATGTATGCCAGAAAAAAAATAATGCAGACATCACGATTGTAGAATTAGGAGGTACTGTGGGTGAATACCAGGTGCTTTTATTTTTGGAGGCAGCACGCATGATGAAGGCACAAACCCCACAAGACGTATTTACCATTTTAGTAAGTTACCTACCCACGCCGCCGCTCTTGGGTGAGCAAAAATCCAAACCAACGCAGTACGCCATACGCACGCTCAATTCTGCCGGCATTATGCCCGATTTTATTTTGTGTCGTGCAAGCCTTCCGGTGAGCGATGCCATTAAAACCACGATTAGCACTATTTGCAGCCTTCCTCGTGAAAGAATTATCTCGGCACCGGATGTAGAATCCATTTACGATATTCCGGTTAATTTTGAAAAAGAACATTTTGGTGAGGTGGTATTGAAATCCATGGGCTTGGGGGTGCGCAAAAATAACATGGCAGATTGGGAAGCACTGCACCAGAACATGCAGCAGATGAAAGAGCGGGTTACTATTGGCATTGTGGGTAAGTATTTTAATCTGAAATCATGCCGCGATACGTATATTTCGGTAATAGAATCTATTAAGCATGCTGCGTGGCATCATAACGTGAAACCCGACATTAAATGGCTGGATTCTGAAGTCTACGAAACACATCCAGAAAAATTAAAAGAGCTGGAAGGCATGCACGGTATTATTATGCCAGGTGGTTTTGGGAAGCGCGGCATTGAAGGCATGATTGCTGCTGCAGGCTTTGCGCGAGAGCAAAAGATTCCTTACTTCGGGCTATGCTTAGGCATGCAGATTGCAGTGATAGAGTGCGCGCGGCATCTGGCAGGGTTAAAAAAAGCTAATTCTGAAGAATTTGATACCACAAGTCCCGACCAGGTGATTCACCTTATGCAAAGCCAAAAAGATGCAATGGCAAAAAGTAACTTTGGCGCCACCATGCGGTTGGGCACGTATGCATGTAAGCTGGTTGCAGGAACTATTGCACGGCGTGCCTATGGTGTGCCCGTGGTAAGCGAGCGTCACCGCCACAGGTATGAATTTAATAATGCATACCGCGAGCAATTATCTGCCTTAGGCCTTATTCCTTCGGGGGTCAGCCCCGACGGTATGTTGGTAGAAATGGTAGAATTAAAAAAACATCCATTTTTTGTGGGCGTGCAGTTTCACCCAGAATTTCAAAGTAGGCCTTTGCACCCGCATCCATTGTTTCGCGAGTTTATTAAAGCAGCACTCAAGCGTAAAGAATGATTGTGTATGGAGCCCGTAGTTCTTGTAGTTTTAGACGGTTGGGGGCTTAGCCCTCTACGGCAAGGTAATGCCATTGCCATGGCCACTACCCCATTTATGCAGTATGCGGAAACGCATTTCCCTTCGTTTCCGCTGGATGCTGCAGGGATGAGCGTGGGTTTACTCTGGGGCGAAAAAGGCAATTCCGAAGTGGGGCATATGACCGTGGGTGCCGGGCGTATTGTAAAACAACCTTTTACCCGCATCACGAGTGCGTTGGAAGACTCTACATTTTTTGCTAATGTGCCTTTGCGTGCGGCATGTTTACATGCACGTCAATATTCTTCACGGCTGCATATTGTGGGGCTGTACTCGCCAGGTGGCGTACATGGGCATATGGAGCATATGCATGCGCTGCTGCGTATGGCAAAGGCTGAAGGGGTGAGTGAGATACATTTACACCTTATACTGGACGGGCGAGACGTGCCTCCACGCGAAGCAGAGCGTTCATTAGCTACATTGGAAGAAGTGATAAAGGCACAAGGTGTGGGGTGTATTGCCACGCTGATGGGGCGTTTTTATGCCATGGACAGAAACCATAATTGGGAGCGCACAGAATTGTCGTACAAGGCATTGCGAGAAGGTACAGAAATCACCTACAAGTCGTGGCGCGATGCATTAAACAATGCATACCGGCAAGGGGTGAGCGATGAATTTGTTGTACCTGTGGCATTGAGCACCCCCCATGGGGCAATCACCGCGCGTATTAGCGATAATGATGCGGTCATTTTTACCAATTTTCGTGCGGATCGCATTGTGCAACTTACAGAAAGTTTTGTGGCAGATCCTTTTACGGCTTTTTCACGTTCACGATTGAATAATTGTTTTGTCGTAAGCTTTACCCGTTATGCGAAACACCTTCCGGTTGCGGGCATTGCGTTTCCTCCCCAAGAGCTTACCGTAACCCTTGGTTCACTTGTTGCGGCAGCGGGCATGCATCAAATCCGTATTGCCGAAAGTGAAAAAGAAGCGCATGTCACGTATTTTTTTAATGGTGAGCGCGAGGAGCCGTACGCTCATGAAGATAGAGTGATGGTGCCAAGCCCTACGGTGGAGCACTTTGAACGAACACCTGAGCTCAGTGGGGCGCGTGTTACCGAAGAGGTGCTGAAGGCATTAAAAAGTAAGCAGTATCAGTTTATAGTGGTAAATTATGCCAACCCGGACATGTTGGCGCATACTGGCAATATACCTGCCACCATACACGCCATAGAATTCGTGGATCGTGAGCTGGCAAAAGTATGGGATGCGGTGAAGAAAAAAAATGGTACCTTGCTTATTACAGGCGACCATGGTAATGCTGAAGAAATGGTATATCCTTTGCATGGCGAGGTGAATAAAGATCATTCGGTGAATCCTGTACCATTTGTGGTGATGCATAATGCATTACTCACAGAAAAGTCACATGAGGCCGTTACTGCCTTACAGCAGCGATATGACCCGGTAGGAATTTTACCCGATGTGAGCGCTACGGTATTAAAGTTTTTGAATATTGCAAAGCCCCAAGGGTTTGTGGGGCAATCGTTGGTGTAGAAAATAATAAAGTTTTTGTATGGAGAACGAATTTCTTGCTACAGTTCGTACGATGATGAAGCAGGCGGCCAATAAGCTTGGTGTGAAAGATGATATGTACGCCATGCTGGAGGCTCCGCAGCGGTATGTGGAAGTTAGTTTACCTGTGAAGATGGACAATGGCTCGCTGCAAATTTTCAAGGGTTTTAGGGTGCAACATAATAATGCCCGTGGGCCCTACAAGGGTGGCATTCGGTATCATCAAAATGTCAGTTTAGACGAGGTGCAGGCCTTAGCCACTTCCATGAGCATTAAATGTGCAGTTGCCAATATCCCTATGGGCGGGGGAAAGGGAGGCATTATTGTAGACCCCAAAAAGTTAAGCGTGAAAGAGCTTGAACGCCTTACGCGTGCGTTTGGCCGCGCCATTGCTGATATTATTGGCGCAGAAAAAGACGTGCCTGCGCCCGATGTGAATACCACTGGGCAAATCATGGTGTGGATTTTAGAGGAATATGAAAAAGCGCATGGCGTGAAAGCCCCTGCTACGATTACTGGGAAACCTATTCCTGCTGGTGGGAGCGAGGGCCGTGAAGAAGCAACTGGGTATGGTGGATTTGTGGTATTGAGTGAATTTTTAAAAACCGCTACGAACCATGAACTACGAACTACAAACTCTCCAAGCATCGTGGTCCAGGGTTTCGGCAATGTAGGGTTTTTCTTGGCAAAGTTTGCGCACGAAGCTGGGTATAATGTACTGGCGCTTTCTGATTCTACAGGCGGCATTAAGGGCGAGCATCTTGATCCCACAGAAGTGATGGCATGGAAAAAAGAACATGGCACAGTGCAAGGGTTTCCAGGTACTAAAAATATTACCCAAGAGCAATTATTACTCGCACCCTGTGATGTGCTCGTGCCCGCAGCGCTGGAAAACCAAATTACCAAAAAGAATGCAGCAAAAATTAAAACTTCGGTGGTGTTGGAAATGGCAAATGGGCCAGTGAGTGCGGATGCGGCAGCCATCCTATTTAAGCGGGGGATTCCTGTTTTGCCCGATGTGCTTGCCAATAGTGGTGGCGTTACGACCAGCTATTTTGAATGGGAGCAAAACATGAAAGGGGAGCATTGGGAAAAGGGCGCCGTGCTCAAAAAACTTACCCAGTACATGAAAAAGGCCTTGAAAGATGTGATGGCAATGCAAGAAAAACATAAAACAGATTTGCGTTTAGCTGCATTTATGGTGGCTGTTTCGCGCATCACAAAAGCCATGAAGGTATGAAGATCGCCATCATCACGCCCGTGTTTCCGCCTACCCCAGGCGGTATTGGCATGGTGGCATATCGCCAGGCGCAGGGCCTTGCTGCCCGCGGGCACCAGGTGACGGTTTTTACGCCTTCGCGAGGGAAATCATTATGTTCTTTTCCTCGCTTACAACATCTCTCTCCTATTCTGCGCTATCGCCACGCAGCATTTGTACCGCAACTTCTGTGGCATTTACGCTGCGGTAAGTTTGATGTAGTTCATCTTCACTATCCCTTTTTTGGCGCCGCTGAACTCTTTCTTTTTTACTACCTACTACCTACTACCTACTACCTACTCATGACCTACCATCACGATGTGGTAGGTGAGGGGTTATTCAAGCCTTTATTTGCATTTCACACCAAGTACATAATGCCGCGTATTCTCCGCAAGGCCCATGCGGTGCTGGTATCGTCCATGGATTATGCTCACCATTCCCTTATCTCTTCCCTTACGCAAGGCTTCTTTTTTTCGCCTCTCCCTTCACGGGAGAGGCCTGCCAGCAGGCAGGGTGAGGGTGTACCTATAATCGAACTTCCCTTTGGCATTGATACCAATATATTCTCCCCAGCTGTACGCTCTCCAGAACTTAGTAAAAAGTACGGCATCACGCCCACTGATCGTGTCGTGCTATTTCTAGGTGGCCTTGACCGCGCACATTATTTTAAAGGCGTTGAGGTATTACTTAAAGCATCCTCTTCTCTTTACTCACAACTCACAACTCACAACTATAAACTTGTTATCGCTGGCGAAGGTGACCTGCGCCCCCTATATCAACAACTCGCACATAATCTTGGCATTGCAGAGCATGTTATTTTTACCGGTTACGTACCAGAACAAGAAAAGCCTACTTATTTTAATCTTGCTGATATAGTAGTACTGCCTTCCATCGATCGTACCGAGGCATTTGGGGTGGTGCTGCTCGAGGCCATGGCCTGCGGTAAACCAGTTATCGCCAGCAATCTTCCTGGCGTGCGCTCGGTGGTGAAGCACCAAGAAACGGGTTTATTAGTAACCCCTGGAAGCGTGGAAAGTCTTGCCGCCTCCCTTACCACACTCTTGCAGGATAGTGCACTTCGTGGCACTATGGGTGAAGTTGCGCGAAAGCGAGTAGAGGAACTGTACACGCAAGAGCAAGAAATAGCAGGTCTCGAGCGCATCATGCAACAGTAATATGGAGATTTTATTTTATATCATCTTGGGGTCACTGGCAGGGGGCGTGGTATCGCTTTGCATTGCCTTGGCTATTTTACGCCGCACTGCGCACAATGATAGTATTATTTTTCACTTACTCGCCTTTGCTGCGGGGGTGCTGCTTGCGGTGGCATTTTTAGACTTGTTGCCCGAGGCCATTGAAGCTTTTGGTGAAGGTAATGAGGCCAGCACCACGGCACTCATTTTTGCGTTTTTGGGCTTTATAGTGTTTTTTCTGCTAGAAAGTATTGTGCATCACTTTTTTGCGTTTGGGCATACCGCCGATACGCCCCACCATGCCGAGCATCACAATGTGACGCCATGGATTTTAAACTTGGGTGACAGCGTGCACAATTTCTTAGATGGCATTGCGATTGGCGCTTCTTTTTTGGTAAGTATCCCGTTGGGCATTACTACCAGCCTTGCCGTGGCGGCGCATGAAATTCCTGGCGAAATTGGTGACGTCAGCATTATGTTGCATGCCGGGTGGCCTAAGCGGCGCGTGGTATGGGCCAATGTGCTTTCGGCACTATTGAGTGTGGTGGGGGGCGTGGTTACGTTTGCGTTGGGGGACGTGCTTACCCCTTTTATGGGGCCCTTACTGGCCTTTATCGCCGGTATGTTTTTGTATATTGCCAGTGTGCACATTATCCCCGAGCTTTCGCATATGCGCGGCAGCAAAGGTATAGCCGCACTCATGCCCAGTTTTCTTGTGGGCATTGCCGTGATGGCCCTGCTCGCACATTATTTGGCGGCGTAATGCACTTTTGGGTTCTAACTGTACAGCCAATTGACATTTGCTCGTGTTACTGTATACTGCATCCAGTATGAACATTACACAAGGCAACAGCTATCGTTCTGCTTATTATACTGACCCGCGGGCCATGTTGCTTGATGTTGTGTAAATTCTGCATTTACCAAGAATTCTAGCAAATGACCCGCCTACGCGGGTCATTTTTGTTGTTTGACATTGTTACATGACCAATACTTCACTTCCGTTCTGCACAACCTGCACAACGGCGTCATGGAAGATTCCTTCGAAGATCTTTCACGGCAGTGGCTTAATAGTGAAGTATTGGTCACCTGTCGTGTAAAGATCTTATAATGAGTCCTCCATGTATGGAGGACTTTTTTGTTCTTTGGAGGGATCCTATGTCTGAGTCTGATAGCGAAACGAGGGAGAGGTGGGCAAGAGCCCCGTGGTGGGAGCGTGAAAGGGAAAGTGAGCGGGAGGAGAATCGTTTGCGTTGGAATGGGGGTAGCCGGCACGAGCGCCGCTCGTATTACGAGCCGAACAGGCCCTACCCGCCTTGGGGCCGTGATGACCGTTAGGTAGAATAAGGAGGAACCGGCGGAGAGGTGCTCTCAGAGCATCTCTCCGCCACACAATTTCCATTATTTTTTGTATTCTGAAAGAAGAGTTTTAAGATACTGATTGATCGAGTGTTGCGTTGCCCATGCGCGTGCCGCGGTGCGGAATGGCTGCGGCGCATTTTTTTGTTTAAGCTCATAGAGTTGGTTCAGGCAGTGAATCAGTTCTTGTGCATTCCCTGGTTCAAAAGTAAAACCATTCACGCCTTCTTGAATCATCTCCGGAATGCCGCCTACACGGCTTGCGATGACAGGGACGCCATAACTCAATGCGTCGGTAATCGTAAGCGGGGCGTTTTCTATACATATTGAAGACAATATGAGTACATCCGTTGCTTGATACATGGGGCCCAAGCGATGATTAGGAATATAACCCTTAAAGATAAAGCGATGATCATGTTGTAGTTGTTTTTTGAGTGATGGTTCAGATATGCCAGTTCCTATTACCGTAAGCAAGAATGGCGTTTGCCAATGTTGTAATGCCTCAATTAAAAATAAAATACCGCGAGAAGGATGCACCTGACCACTTCCGTAGAGAAGGCGGAGAATGGGTAAATCCCCCTGCTTCCCCCTTTGCAAAAGGGGGATTAGAGGGGGATTTGGGGCAGCGGAATTGGGCAGGACTATTTTTTTTGATTTTTTAAAAAATCCATGGCTGGTATAAAAGTCCATGAGAAATGTTGAGGGCGAGATTACGATTTGAGGGGAGCCAAAGAGAAATTTTGTGATATGGATATAACCCCTCACCCATACCCTCTCCCGCAAGGGGAGAGGGGTGGGAAAGAGAAGCCCCGAGGGCTCCACCAGCTGTACATCGTGCAAGGTATGGGCATACGGGATGTGGCACGAGGCCACCGCAGCCGGCACGGTGTAGCCCATGCCTTTGATATTATGAGAAAGTACCAAATCTGGTTTTTCTTTTTTTAAAATATTTCGTACCACAAAAAATGTATGCACATTGAACATATCCAGGATATGCCATAGCGGGCGAAGCAAGGCGGGGAGTTTTGATAAGGAGTGAAATGACCAGATGTTAAAGGGGAAATAATGGTACACCCTCACCCCGCCTACGGCGGTGCCTCTCCCCTGAAGGGAGAGGCGAGGATGGGGCACAGTAGTGATAACCATAACCTCGTGCCCTTGTGCCACAAAACCTTGTGCTACGCGTTCAGCAACAATTTCTGCCCCGCCGCGGC
>CAYHRN010000035.1:0-8194 GCA_964359155.1 uncultured Gammaproteobacteria bacterium
CGCCGCCCGTGGCAGTGCTCCTTCCCCCGGGGGCATCGGGGTCCAGTGGGGTAATGCATGCCACCCAGGAGAGCGTGCGATTGGCGGCAGCGGTAAGCCCGATGGTGCTATTGGCAAAGATGGGGTTAAAAAATCAGAATTATGCCCTAAGCCACAAACGCCTGAACAGCCCCCTAAGAAAAAAATTATTATTGAAACGCCACCACCACGTCCTCCGGTGCAAACAACCCCCACTGGTGGTTCTTCAGGAGGCACAGGAGGAGGAGCAGGTTCATCAGGAGGGAGTTCAGGCGGTACAGGAAGTGGAGGTTCTTCAACGGGCGGCGGTGGCACTACGGTGCCACCCGATCAAGGTAAGGCCGACAAGGGTACCTACGAGTATGTCCAAAGTACTGCTACATTGAATGTGATTCTTGCGGGCGTGGTAGCAAATTTACAGATTAATGGGGTACAAATAGATCCGCAAGAGCAAAACCCGCCCCTTCCTGCCTTGAGTAGCGTAAGTATGGGTATTAATGGTACTGCCATGGAGCGATTTACTTCGTCTGCCACCAATTGGGGTGGCGATAGGGTGCGTGGATTGTTTAGTGGCCCTGTGGTGCTTGATCCTGAAAAGCAAAGCACGTTTGCCCTTACTTTTGGGCAAGATATCCTAGACAATCTTCCTTCAGTATTATTGGTGAAGCTTTTGCACGAGGGGCAATTAGTAAAAGCATTGCAAATTCCTCTTACGATCGCGGTGCAATAGAAGAGTAGGTTACGAATGAATACGGGTACGGATTTTTTTCATCCGCAAGGTGGTCTTCGCGTTGTACTTCTTGCCACTCTGAAGGTTTGATTTCTGGAAAGTAGGTGTCGCCCTGAAAGGCGGCATCTACTTTTGTGATATAGAGTTTTTGAGCCAACGGCATGGCCTGGGCGTAGAGTTCCCCGCCGCCAATGCAAAATACCTCGTTTGAGATATCGGTGCTTTTTTTTGCAAAGGTCAGTGCTTCTTCAAGTGAATGAGCAATAGTGCAGTCAGGTGCGGTAAAGTCTGTTTGGCGTGTGACAATAATATTAGTTCTGCCTGGTAAGGCGCGGCCAATCGAAAGATATGTCTTTCGGCCCATAATAATAGGGTGGCCGATCGTCACTTGTTTGAAATGCGTAAAATCAGCAGGAAGTTTCCATAGCAGGCTATTGCCGCCTCCAATCACCTTATTATTGGCTATAGCCACGATGATGGAGAATGTCATACCGCAATCGGTGCTTTGATGGCTGGATGCGGGTCGTAGCCTGTTAATTCAAAATCTTCATACTGGAAGTCAAAAATATTTGACACTTGGCGTTTGATTGTCATGGTGGGCAGGGCCCTTGGTTCTCGCTTGAGTTGCTCATCTACTTGCGCTATATGATTCAGGTAAATGTGTACGTCGCCAAAGGTATGGATAAATTCTCCAGGGGCAAGGCCTGTCACATGCGCCATCATTATAGTGAGCAGCGCATACGAGGCGATGTTAAAAGGGACGCCTAAAAATACATCGCAACTTCGTTGGTAGAGTTGGCACGAGAGCTTCCCTTCCGCAACATAAAACTGAAACATAGTATGGCATGGGGGTGGTGCGGTTTTTTTGCCGCCAATAAGTTGCTGAAGATCAGCAACATTCCAGCCACTCACAATAATTCTGCGGGAGTCAGGATCTTTTTTAATCATTTCCACTGCTTGAGCGATTTGATTGATACTTTTTCCGTCATAGGCTTGCCATCGTGTCCATTGTTTTCCATAAATAGGTCCTAGCTCACCATGTTCGTCGGCCCATGCATCCCAAATATGCACGTCGTGATCAGTCAGGTATTTGATATTCGTGTTGCCTTGTAAAAACCACAAGAGCTCGTAGATAATTCCCTTGGTGAATATTTTTTTTGTGGTAACGAGCGGGAATCCTTTTTGCAAATCAAAACGAAGTTGGCGTCCAAATACCGAAATAGTCCCCACGCCCGTGCGGTCGTGTTTTTGCACGCCACTGGTTTTGATATCACGAAGTAAGTCCAAGTATTGGCGCATAGGCTAAATCACCGTCGCCGAGGCAATACTGTCATTGGCTTCTTTAAAGCGCATCACGCGCACGCCTTGCGTGGCGCGGCCCAAGCGGGGAATATCGCTTAGCGGGAGGCGAATTACTTGGCCCATTTTGGAGATAATGAGTAAGTCGCCTTCGGCATCTTCTTTTTGGTGGGATAAGTTAATAGTTTTTGCCTGGCAAATACTGCCGGTTTTAGGGGTTACTTTGGCGCCTTTAATGCCCACCCCACCCCTGTGTTGTTTTTTATATTGGCTCATTTTGGTGCGTTTGCCATAGCCATTGGCCATCAATACCAGGGCATCAAGCTCGGGGTCGAGGTCGCGCTTACTGATAATATTCATGGCTACCACATAGTCATTCGTTTTGAGCCGTATCCCATGCACGCCTGCGGCCGTGCGGCCCATACCCCGTACGCCGCTTTCGGGACTGCGTATGGCTTGCCCCTGGGCGCTGGTTAAGAAAATGTCGCTCGCGCCGTCGGACGGTTTCACAAACAGAAGCTCATCATCGTCTTTTAAGGAAATGGCAATAAGGCCGCTGCGCCGTACATTGTCGAACTCGGCAATTTCGGTTTTTTTCATTACCCCGCGCTTGGTGGCCATCACCAGGTATTTATATACTTCTTTGCCCGACAAATGTAAGGTGGCTGAAATTTTTTCGCTTTGCCCAATTTCAATAAAATTCACCATGGCTTGCCCCTTCGAGGTTCTGCTGCTTTCAGGAATCTCGTATGCTTTTAGTTTAAATACTTTGCCTTTGGTGGTAAAAAAGTACAGATCGGCATGCGTGGTAGTGGTCAGTACGGTGTCCACCGCATCTTCTTCTTTGGTGGTAAGGCCAATAACCCCTTTGCCGCCGCGCGCCTGGGTTTTAAAGGTATCGGGCGGAAGGCGCTTAATATAGCCATCTTTTGTGAGGGTAATAAGGGTAGGTGAGTCGGGGATTAAGTCTTCTTGGGAAAATTCTTGTACACGCCCTACCACAATTTTGGTGCGCCGTGGGTCGCCATATTTTTCTTTCATTTCAGTAACTTCAGCGCGAATAATGTTTAAAATTTTCTTTTCTGATTTTAAAATACTTTCCAGCGTATCGGCAGTATTCTTCTTTTCATCGTATTCTTGCTCTATCTCTAAGCTTTCCAGTTTTGCCAAATCACCCAAGCGCATCGCTAAAATCGCAAGTGCTTGGATTTCGCTCATGCGATACGTTTTCATCAACTGTGTTTTTGCCTCTTCTTTATTGGCCGACTTTTTAATCAGTTTAATAATGTCGTCTAAATGCGCTAAGGCAATACGCAATCCTTCCAAAATATGCAAACGTTCGCGGGTTTTCTTTAAGTCGTATTCCGTGCGGCGTCGCACCATTACTTGGCGATGGGCAATAAATTCAGTCAAGATGTCTTTCAGGTTTAATAATTTCGGCTCTAAGCCCCCCACCAGTGCAAGCGCGTTGACATGAAATGTTTCTTGTAATTGTGTGTGATTGTACAGCTGATTTAAAATATGTTTGGGGTAGGCATCGCGCTTTAACTCGATCACCACCCGTATGCCGTCTTTGCTGCTTTCATCGCGTAAATCTTTAATGCCTTCAACCTTTTTTTCTTTCACTAAGTCGGCAATACGTTCTACTAGCGTGGCTTTATTCACTTGGTAGGGGATTTCCGTAATAATGATTTTAGACATATTGTCTTCTTCCACTATTTCGGCTTTACCACGCACCACAATGCCACCCCGCCCCGTGGCATAGGCTTGTGCAATATCTTGTCGCCCATACATAATGCCGCCGGTAGGAAAATCTGGCCCCGGAATAATTTTAAGTAAATCCTCGGCCGTCACATTGTCTTGGTCAATAAGCGCCATAATGCCATCGCATACCTCGCCTAAGTTATGCGGAGGAATATTGGTGGCCATACCTACCGCAATGCCAATAGTGCCGTTCAGGAGCAAAGTAGGTAGCCGGGCTGGGAGCACGGTGGGCTCTTGGCGGGTGCCATCGTAATTGTCGCGCCAGGGCACAGTTTCTTTTTCTATGTCTTTCAGTAATTCACCGGCAAGCGAAGTCATGCGCGCCTCGGTATAGCGGTGCGCAGCCGCAGGGTCGCCATCAATACTTCCCCAGTTGCCCTGACCATCAACAAGTGGGTAGCGCATGGCAAAGGGTTGTGCCAAATGTACCATGGCGTCATACACCGCCATATCGCCATGGGGGTGATAGCGGGCTAAGGTGTCACCAATCACGGCTGCTGATTTGCGGTATTTGGCCCCACTCGTAAGCCCCAGTTCATGCATGACAAATAAAATACGGCGGTGCACGGGTTTTAGGCCGTCACGTACATCGGGCAAGGCACGAGCAACAATCACCGACATGGCGTAGTCTAAATACGACTCGCTCATTTCGGTATTAATGGGGCGCAGCTCAATGTGTTCGGTTACGGGCGCGGTGGTTGCGCTTCCAGTTTTTCTCGAAGCTGTTTTTGAAACGTTTCGAGATCCTCCTTGCTCATCGTTGTTTCCTGTGGGGGTGACCATAAATTACTTAAGTTATTAGTAAGGGTATGCCATTGTTCTTGAAGGTGTGCAGACCACGGCGTGCTCGTATCGCTTTTCTGCTGTAATCGTTGCCAGGTGTCGCCCATGAGCCACAGCCACCCTAGTACAATAGGGATCATGATAATAACAATCAATACCCAACGCTGGCGCATATTCCTACGGTGTCAATATCACCATCTTCATGCCTTCTTCAGGAATATCATTGTTGCGAATACTTACTTTTTCGGTCTGTTCTTGTGGGCAGGGGAGTTCTTTAATAAATTTTTCTACTACCTCGCGCGGAGTTTTCAGCTCGGGCATTGCATGGTATAGGGGGATAACGATTTTGGGTTCGAGTGAGCGTACCAGTTCTGCAGCTTCTTTGGCGTTCAGCACCCCTGCCCCACCTACCGGTACCAGAAGCACATCCATATCAGTAAACATGGCACGCTCACTTTCGGTAAGCGCCCCCTTGAGCGCTCCCAGGTGGCCCACGCTCATGCCTTCTATTTCACTACGCCAGGCAATAGTGCCGTTAATAAGGCGCCCCATGCAGGGAATGCCTTGCATTTCGTATTCGCCCGGGATACCTAAATAATAATGGGGGTTGGCAGTAGGAATAGCATCGGGATTAATAACTTGGTGTGACTCCAGCACTATATCGGCCTCAACGCCGCCACGTACCTTGATGCCGCTTTCAGCACCGGGCGCGTCAATAATAATCACGCATTTTTCATCGTTTGCCTTTTTGGTGGTGATTTTAATACCCCCTTCGCCCAGCCATTGAATATGCATAAGCTACTTTATTGATTCTTTCTATCTTATAGAATAATATACGGTTATGCAAGAACCCTACGACCATAGTATCATCGAAAGTAAGTGGCAGAAGCGCTGGGAGCAGGAGCGCGTTTTCGAGGTGCGCGAAGACACTGCCAAGAAAAAGCTCTATGTGCTCGACATGTTTCCGTATCCTTCGGCTGCAGGGCTTCATGTGGGTCACCCCGAAGGGTACACTGCCACGGATATTGTAGCGCGCAAGCGCCTGATGGAAGGCTGGAACGTTTTGCATCCCATGGGGTTTGATTCCTTTGGGTTGCCGGCAGAAAATTATGCCTTGAAAACCGGCGTGCACCCGGCGGTGTCTACTGCGGCAAATATAGAAGGCATGCGCAAACAAATTAAGCGGCTGGGGTTTGCGTATGATTGGAGCCGCGAGGTGACCACCAGCGACCCTGCGTATTATAAATGGACGCAATGGATTTTTTTGCAATTATTTAAAGCGGGTTTGGCGTATAAATCCGTAGCGCCGATTAATTGGTGCCCTTCGTGCAAAACTGGGCTGGCGAACGAAGAAGTGGTAGACGGCAGGTGCGACCGCTGTGGCACCCCCACGGTGAAAAAAGAAATTCCGCAATGGATGCTCAAGATTACGGCGTATGCTGATCGATTACTGGAAGATTTAAAACTTCTCGATTGGCCTGAGTCTATTAAAGAGCAGCAACGAAATTGGATAGGGCGGTCGGAGGGGGCGAGGATTAAGTTTCCCATATGTCATTCCGGCGAAAGCCGGAATCCAGACCCGAATCAATCTGGATCCCGTGTCGAGCACGAGATGACATCTATTGAAGTCTTCACCACCCGCCCTGATACGCTCTTTGGTGCAACCTATGTGGTGGTGGCGCCGGAACATAAATTACTAGCCACTAGCCAATTGCCACTAGCCAATAGTAAAGAGGTTCAAGAATATATTGCTGCTGCGAAGAGTAAGAGTGATTTGCAGCGCACGGATTTGGCTAAGGAGAAAACTGGCGTGGAATTGAAAGGCATTAAGGCAGTGAACCCTGCGAACGGCGAAGAGTTGCCTGTGTGGGTGGCCGACTATGTGCTTGGCAGTTATGGTACAGGTGCGGTGATGGCCGTGCCTGCTCATGATCAACGTGATTTTGAGTTTGCGAAAAAATATGGGTTGGTGATAAAGGAGGTAATACAAGGTACCCCCTCTCCCCAACCCTCCCCCGCAAGGGGGGAGGGAGCAACTCGCCTCTCCCTTGACGGGAGAGGCCCCGCCGCAGGCGGGGGTGAGGGTGAGGCCTTCACCGCCGACGGCGTGCTAGTCAACTCCGCTCAATTTTCTGGCATGTCCTCAGGCCAAGCGCGGAAAGAAATCACTGCTTGGCTTGCAAAAGAAGGGAAGGCTCAAGCTACCGTGCAGTACAAATTGCGCGATTGGGTATTTAGTCGTCAACGATACTGGGGAGAACCAATACCACTGGTGTGGTGCGAAAAGTGTAATGAATATATTCCGGTGCCAGAAGATCAATTGCCGCTTGAACTTCCTCAAGTGGAGCGATATGAACCCACGGGTACAGGGGAGTCGCCCTTGGCGGAGATGACGAGTTGGGTGAATACTGAGTGTCCTAAGTGTGGTGGCCCAGGAAAGCGTGAAACCAATACCATGCCGCAATGGGCAGGTTCGTGTTGGTACTATTTGGCATTTGCTATGGGAGGAATACGGGCCCATAGTGGTAACCCCTCACCCTGCCATCTCCCCCAAGGGGAGAGGGAAAAGAAAGAAGCAGAGAATCTTTCTCCTCGCCTCTCCCTGGAGGGGAGAGGCCCCGCCGTAGGCGGGGGTGAGGGTGAATGGGACCGTGTGGCGCTGGATTATTGGTTACAACCCCACGGTGTCGACTTATACGTGGGCGGAGCAGAACATGCGGTGCTGCATTTACTGTATGCCCGTTTTTGGCATAAGTTTTTATTTGATAAGGGGTTCGTGCCCACCCCCGAGCCGTTTTATAAACTCTTGAACCAAGGCATTATTTTGGGTGAAGATGGGGTAAAAATGAGTAAATCGCGGGGGAATGTGATTAACCCCGATGATGTGGTAAATGAATATGGCGCCGATACACTGCGCATGTACGAAATGTTCATGGGGCCGTTTGCCGACAGCAAGCCTTGGAGCACTAAGGGGATTGTGGGGATACGACGCTTCTTGGAAAAGGTGTGGAAGTTGGGTGATAAGATAACTCCCCCTGCCCCCTCTTATATTAAGAGGGGGTTAGGGGGCGTTAATGCCCTCGAGCGCCTTCTCCACAAAACCATTAAAAAAGTAGGCGAAGATATTGATGCGTTTAAGTTTAATACGGCTATTTCTAGTCTTATGGTGCTGGTGAATGAGATGATGGACGAAGAAGTGTCTCAAGAGAATTACGAAGTGCTTTTGAGGCTCTTAAGTCCCTTTGCCCCTCATATTACCGAGGAGCTTTGGGAGCAGATTAACTCAAAACTCAAAACTCAAAACTCAAAACTGCTCGTGCATCAGCCCTGGCCTTCCTATGATCCATCTCGTATCGTTGACAATGAAATTACCTACATCATTCAAGTCAATGCCAAAATGCGCGATCAAATTACTACCGAGGCCACTATTACTGAGGATGAACTTTCAAAACTCGCTCTTGCCTCTGTCAAGGTGCAGACGCATGTGAAAGGCGCAAAGCCTAAGCAGGTTATTTTCGTGAAGGGACGGTTGATGAATTTAGTGATTTAGTATTTTGTCATTCCGGCGAAGGCCGGAATCCAGGCCCGTATGAATTCGGG
>CAYHRN010000036.1:0-8053 GCA_964359155.1 uncultured Gammaproteobacteria bacterium
TCAAATGGTACAAAGTTTTCTGTCATCCATTAACCCTGTGCCTGTGCAGGAACGACTGCGATTTCTTGGTGATTAGCATCTTGCAGCTGTATAGGGAACGATGCTTCAAAATAAAACGTGCCACGCGCGCTTCCTTTTATGCTTAACGGACTTGTCACTACACTTCCTGAGCTTGGTGCATCAATGGTGAGCACATCGGGAATTCCATGTGGTGTTGCGGGTTTCTTTTGCATCCACCACATACTGCCGGCAATAATACCGAGCACTACGACGATACTAAGTGCAATACAAAGGCTTTTATTCATATGGTTGATCCTATCACCTTGGTTTTGATATGTCTATACACGTGCGCGTTTTGTTGCAAGGGCAGGAGTGAATATCGCAATGCTCTGAGTGAGCATAGGCAAGAGTACTGCCTTGGTAGTTTCTAATTCATACTTGGCCTGCAAATTCATCCAGAATTCTGCCGAGACATTAAAGTATTTCGCAAGGCGCAATGCCGTGTCGGCGGTAATACTGCGAAGGCCATGCACAATTTCATTAATGCGGCGTGCAGGTACTTTAATATCTTTTGCCAAGCGGTACTCGGTAATATGGAGTGGCGCAAGAAATTCCTCCTTTAATATTTCACCTGGGTGAATGGGGGTAAGTTGTTTGGGCATATTAGGCATCTTTATGATAGCACTTTTTAATTATTCCCTCTCCCTGGAGGGGAGAGGGCCAGGGTGAGGGTGAACGTGGTCGGTAATCAGATCAAGTACAGCAGAAGTATTCTTCATTACTTCATCATTCCAAAAGCGGAGTACTCGATAGCCCTCTTTAGTGAGCCATGCTGTTCTTTTTTCATCATCTTGCTTGTTTTCTTTCTCATTATGTTGTCCTCCATCAAGTTCAATAATGAGTTTCTCTTCCAAACTCACAAAATCCACGATATAGGTTCCGATGGGGTGTTGACGGCGAAATTTGATTCCATTGAGGCGTCGATTGCTAAGATGCAACCATAAGAGACGCTCAGCATCGGTGTACTGCTTACGCAGTAATCGCGCGAAGGCAGTTTTTAGGTTTGCATTCATACGGGTACCCCTCACCTTTTTCCTCTCCCCCAAGGGGAGAGGAGGGGAAGGAGTGGTGTTTTATCTGTTTTTGTGTTTAGTGTGATACTGATATAGTATACACAGAAGAACTTGGATGCACAGAAAGGAGGTGAAGCATGTCCAAGTTGCGTCGCTAAAAAGCGCTCTCGTAAGGTAATCGGGTGGTGGTTGCGATAGAATTGTGTGATGATCTTTGCAACCAACTCCCGTGCTTGCTGGCTGCTGTGCGGCTCAAAGGGGTTGAAAAGAGGTTACAGGGCGCCTCCTCTTTTCCCTTTGAAGGGGAATTGCTGCCGTCCCCCCACCAGCAAGATTACCCAGCTACCTTCAAAAGGTAAACAGCAGGAAGGCCAAGCCTTCGGCCGTGCGCATCGGCCCAGGGGAAGAACCGTAGTGTTCAATGCGTACGACGTGCTACACCCGCGCACGTCAGATGGCAGGCTCCCACGCGGGCCCTGCCATCTTCCATAGATACTTTATATTTTCGCTCGTTTAAGAGAAAGCGAATTCAGTACTACCGAGATGGAACTCATGGCCATGGCAACAGAAGCGAAGATGGGGTTGAGGAGGCCGAAGGCGGCAACAGGAATAAGAATAATATTATAACCAAACGCCCATACCAAGTTGGTTTTAATAGTGCGCATGGTTTTTTTAGAAAGGGTAATAGCCGTCACCACCGAACGCAAATCTTTATTCATTAGGGTGATGCCTGCAGCTTCAATGGCAACATCGGTACCTGTTCCCATGGCAATACCCACATTGGCTGCGGCCAGGGCAGGCGCGTCATTAATGCCATCCCCTACAAAGGCCACCCTCACCCTGCCCTCTCCCGTAAAGGGAGAGGGAATATTTTTTATCACCTCCTCTCCCCTTGGGGGAGAGGAAAGAGGTGAGGGGTTACCTTGTTGTAATTTTTTTACCCATTCTGCTTTTTCTTGTGGCAGTACTTCGGCCAATACTTTTGTGATGCCAAGCTTTTGCGCAATGGCGTTCGCGGTGCGGGTATTGTCGCCGGTAATCATCACGGTAGCAATGCCCATGCGTTGTAATTGCGCGACGGCTTCAATAGCCGTGGGTTTTAAGGTATCGGCAACAGCAATAAGGGCAATAAGTTGCCCATCTAGAGCAAGTAGCATTACGGTTTTTCCTTCGCTTTCTAGCTTTTCAATTTGAGGCAGCACGGCGTCGAGCGCGATGCGCTCTTGTGCCATAAGGCGCTTATTACCAAGTACTACTTTTTTACCATCCACCATGCCCTCTACCCCATGTCCGGCAATGGCGTGAAACTTTTCAACCTTACTTAGAGTAAATTTTTGTTCTTCTGCAGCTTTTACTATTGCTTCGGCAAGTGAATGTTCAGAGCCTTTTTCTAAAGATGCCGCGAGACGGAGGGCATCACCCTCACCCTGCCCTCTCCCCTCCAGGGAGAGGGGGGTTGGGATAATGTCCGTCACCACAGGCTTACCCATCGTCAGTGTGCCTGTTTTATCAAAAATAATGGTAGTAATTTTGTGGGCGGTTTCTAAGCTTTCTGCATCTTTAATCAGTATGCCATGCTCGGCACCGCGGCCCGTACCTACCATAATGGCTGTGGGGGTAGCAAGCCCCATGGCGCAAGGGCAGGCAATAATGAGTACTGCTACCGTGTTTAAAATCGCGCGCGTGAGCACGGGGTCGGCGCCAAAGTTATACCACAGCACAAAGGTGGCAATCGCAAGCATCAGCACCACGGGCACAAAGTACGAAGACACCATGTCGGCCATACGCTGAATGGGCGCACGGCTGCCCTGTGCTTCTTGCACCATTTTAATAATTTGCTGCAGCATGGTGGCAGCTCCCACCTTGGTGGCTTTAAAGGTGAAAGTGCCGGTTTTGTTGATGGTAGCGCCAATTACGGTGTCGTTTTTTGTTTTATCAACTGGAATACTTTCGCCTGTGACCATGCTCTCATCAATACTGCTTTCGCCTTCTATAATAATGCCATCTACCGGAATTTTTTCACCAGGGCGTACACGAATACTATCGCCCAATACTACTTCGCTGATGAGGATATCAATTTCTTTTCCTTCGCGCAGCACGCGGGCGGTTTTGGCTTGCAAGCCAATAAGTTTTTTAATGGCTTCACTTGTGCCGGCTTTCGCCTTGGCTTCAAAATAGCGCCCTAGCAAAATAAGGCCAATAATAATCGTAGCGACATCAAAGTAAGGCATGGGCTCGACGCCTACACGTTGTACGGTTTCGGGTGCGAGGCTTACCACAGCAGAATATGCGAAAGCCACGGTGGTGCCAATAGCCACCAGCGTGTCCATATTGGCTGTGCGGTGCTTGAGCGCGGATAGGGTTGCGCGGTAAAAAGAAAATCCTGCCCAAAACTGTACGGGCGTGGCCAAGAGGAGTTGTACTAAAAAGTTTTTTAAAAACTCGGGCGCGGTTTCCATGAGTCCAGGGAAACTGCCCCATAAAATAAGGCCACCCAACAACAAACTGATGCCTACTTTTATTTTGAGCGCGCGAAGCTCGGCGTGCTTTTCTTGTTGCTCTTGATCTTCACTTTGTATCTCTTGATTAAGTAGAGCGGTATAGCCTACACCTTTTACTGCCTCGGCAAGATGCGCATCGGTTACTTTCTCCGGGTCATAACTTACCGTGGCTTGTGTGGTGGCTAAATTGACCATGGCCGTACTTACTCCAGGCACTTCTTTGAGTGCGCCTTCCAACAACGCCACGCAACTAGCGCAATGCATTCCTCGAATTGTAAAGCTGCGCTTTACAAATTTTTGGTTAGTTAGTTTATTGTTCATAGTTACTGGATAGAGGTTTTTAATTTACTCAACATTTTAGAGATAATTTCACAATGTTGATATACATTCCTGAATTTTTCTTCTGAGATATATTTTCTATTTTTCGCTATGGTTAAATTTGCTACGGATTCATAACACGATCCTCTTGCCACATCTAAAAAATGGCAAAACTCCTTTCTGCCACGGCTAGTTCCTTCCGCAATGTTAAGAGCTATGGAAGTTACTGATCGATGCAGCTGATTGGATAAACTAAATAATTCTTCGCGAGGGAATGAGGATGTTAATTCGTACACAGCATCGATAAATCGTAGAGTTTCCTGATACACATTGAGCTCTTCGAATTTGAACATATTGTATTCAACCATGAACTATCAACTATGAACTACGAACTACTATCCTGCCATGATACATGTTCATGCCACAAGAATATGTAAACGTACCTATTTTTTGTGGCGTAAGGGCAATACTTACACTTTTGTTCAGGGGAAGGGATTTACGGATATTAAAATCGGGTAGCACCACCTCTTCGAGGCAACTGCTCGGGTCTTTACGAGTAAAGGTAAGTGTCGTGGTTTTTCCCTGAGGGATCGAGATTGTGTTGGGGGTATAGCCACCCTCCACCATAATATTTACCGATGAAGTAACCTGCACGATTTTTTGTTTCTTGCCTAAAAAGAACCAATACGTGAATGCAATGCCCAAAAGCCCTACAATGGTAATGATGATTTGATCAAGTGTCATATTTATTTATGTAGTATATTTTGAGGCGTGCTTGATGTTGTTTTCGCAACCTCCACGATAAAGTCGGTGGTGATAACCTTGTCCATGTGCTGGAATTGCATAAAGATTTTGTATTTACCTTGTTGTGGAAACGCTGCATTAAACACTATGGTGCCTGGTTGAGCAGGAGCATTACTTTCGTAGGGATGCGTATGAATAAATTGTAAATCGTTTTCATGCAGTATTACAGAGTGTCCTAAGGCACCAAGGTACGGTTCTAGATTGTTCACGGGTTTTTTTGCAGTGTCGGTAATGGTAAAGGTAAGAGTGGCTGCGAGAATACTTAAAAGCGTTGTAGGGTTTGTTGCGAGGGTGATGTGGTATTCATCTATTTTTTGAGTTTTGCGGACAGGGCCTAATGGTTGGGGGTTATATGCGGTAGCGTCTCCTACGTTGATATCGTGAAAAATGGTTACAGGTGTGCGGTTGCCATGAGGGTCACGAGGCGCATCGGCAGGCGTAAAGTCCGCGAATATGCGATATGCTCCTGCGGAAGGGAATGCCAGGTCTGGTAAGGTGAAGAGTCCGCTCTGCGTGGCATAGAGGGGGTGTACGTGTTGAAATTCTTGCAAATCTTTCCTCACCACAATACTATGCATGATCTTTTCGTGCACCATGGTAAAATCGCGCAGGGGTTTTTCTTGTGCATCTACCACGGAAAATGAAAAAGGTGTTGGTGTACGTGGTTGATACACCTCGTTAGTTGATATCTTAAGAGTATAGGGGGGTTGGTGTTGAGGCAGAGTATTCCTGAAGCTTTGTCGTGCCATATATAGCCCTCCAAGAATCACCAGCGCTCCCACCGCCAACATGAGAATTGTTTTCATATAATGAAAGAGGCTCTAGTTATTGTGCCAGAGGCTCGGGGGATTTATTTTTATTGGCGCGAATAAAGGTAATAATTATTGCTTCATCGTAAGAGCTTAGTTCTTGCAAGCGTCCCCATGAGGCCAACGTGATAGGAGTATTATTTTGTGTACGTGGCGTAAGTATCACGCTGCCCGGGTATTTCTGCGCCAGCGTTTCCAATTTGCTTTTGATGTCCGGCGTAATATCTTTATACGAAATCCATATACCGCCATGCTCGAGATTATGGATTAATTGCTCATCAGGCAATGCTTCTTGATACACCCCCCACGCGGCACTTTGGCCATAATGCCAGCCCGAGGTGGGTGGATTTGTGGTATAGGCAGGGTGTTCTGCCCCTATTTGAATATGTTCTGCGCCTTGAATGGGAAATGCTTGCCCTTGTTGAGTGATAGGTTTATCTAAAAGAAACAATACCACGCCCAAAGCAATAAGTCCCCCTGTAATTAGTAATGCCCAGATATAGTTTTTATAGGTATTCATACAACGATGTTATTGAATATTATTTTTTTGAGGAATCACCGTAAATGCTGCGCCGCGGGTGGTCATACCCATGCCGCAACTAAACGGAATAGTGCCCAACTCGGTAGGCGTAAAGGTGATAACTTTTTCTCCTTGGCGTGGCAAATACTCACGCAGCCCCAACTTGGGTGCAATAAGCACTTGTGCACACCCTGCGGTACCCGTGGCATCAATATGCCATTCGACAGGCATGCCTTGCTGCACGGTAAATTGCGCAGGGATATAGCGCAAGCCCTGCACGCGCATACGTGCAATTTGTACGCCGTTGCTCATTTCTATATTGGTAGCGGGGATTGAGTTTGTGGTTCTTGGTGCATAGTTGATAGTCATAGCATGAGTGGTAATGCCCACTAAGGTAAGGCCATTACTAATGCTAGAAAAGCCAAGAATAAGCACCACGGCACCCGCGAATTTCAACATATAGCGCTGGAAATTTCCTTTGGCCACACTTGTCACGATCCCTAATGAAAGAAGCGCAGGCAAGGTGCCCAAAGAAAATGCCAACATGGTAAGGGCACCCGTAGCAACGCTGCCTTGGCTTAATACATACAATTGCAATGCTTGGGTAAATCCACAGGGCAGGAAGAAGGTACCCGCACCCAGCATGAAAGGGGCGAGCGGGTTTTTGCTTTCTGCAAGATCATGAATTTTATGCGCCATGAATTTTGGTAATTTTGGGTGAAAGCGTCGCAAGCCAGGGAACAGTTTAAGGAGCTGCAAGCCTAGCAGTATCATCACCACGCTTACCCCTATAGTGAGGAGCCCATTTATTCTTGGCGAAAGGCTTATTACTGATCCTAAGGCACCAATCACGCCGCCGAGGAGGGTATATGAGATCACGCGCCCCATATTGAAATACACATGAGGCATGAATTTTTCTGTCTTGGTGGCATTTGGATTGTGGGTACTCCATGTGCTTCCTACGGCGAGTAGTAAACCGCCGGTCACTGCAAGGCAGGTTGACATAGCCGCTACCAAGCCGATCAAAAATATAAAGCCATAGCTCATGGTCTCCGTAATGCCAAGTTGAGGAATAAGGTTGAACTGCTTGAAGATAAGGTAAGCGGCCGTGATGAGTAAAAACACCGCGCCAGTTTCTACATGGTCGCGGCTTAGGGTGATGGTTCTTCCCTCACCCTTCCCTCTCCCTAAGGGAGAGGGTGAAAGGTGAGGGTATTCCACCGTATAGCCATCGTTTTTGATGGCATTATTGAGTGTTTCTAAGTTAAGCGGTTGTGAGTGCGTGATCTCTGCATAGCCGGTAACATGATTCACGTGCACGGTTTCAATGCCAGGCAGTTTTTTTAGCCTTCGTTCAATTAGCACTTCGCAACTTGCGCAGTGCATCCCGTGGATGTGCAATGTAGTTACGGGCATAGTATTGGTATGATTCTCGCTGAATTGATTATACCATGGTGCGCCTTAGAATCCACTTGCCGAACTAGTGGGGGCTAAAGCTGCTTTTTTGCCAAAGCGGTAAAACAACGCGGGGGTAAGGAACAGCGATATCACGGTGGAAGAAATAAGCCCGCCAAAAATAACTACGGCCAAGGGGTGGAGGAGTTCTTTGCCAGGTTCTCCCCCGGCAAGGAGCAGGGGAATAAGGGCAAGTGCGGTTACCAAAGAAGTCATAAGTACTGGCACCACTCTATTCAGAGTAGCTTTGAGGATGGTCTCGGGGGTAAAGGGCGCGCCTTCACGCACCAACTGAATACAACGCCCCACAAGCATGATACCATTACGCGACACAATACCGGCAAGGGAAATAAACCCGATTAAATGTGCCAAGTTAATCACGCCGCCGGTAAGCCACACCCCTAGAATGCCCCCAATAAGCACCGTGGGAATATTCATCATAATTTGCAGCACCAAAGGGGTAGATTTGAATGCACGGTAGAGAATGGCAAAAATCAACACCAGGCCGATAACAAATAATATGCCAAGGCGGCGGGTATTTTCTTTTTGACTTTTGTATGTGCCTTCAAACGA
>CAYHRN010000037.1:0-7894 GCA_964359155.1 uncultured Gammaproteobacteria bacterium
TTTTTCATATGGGACACTCTAACACAGAGTGTCCTAATTCATTACGGAATGAACGAAAGAACCTTGAAATCATCAATAAGAGAACATCCTGATCTTGAGACGTGGAGTCCGAAACTTGTATTCGAACATCACGTGTCCAGATCATTAACAATACCGTGTAAGCACAACCTGCTTGCGCGGTATTTTGTTATATCTGGGTGTGTTCTTTGAAATCTTGTAGGAGTACTTGGTATGTGGAGTTTCGGGACTATGGTGGTTATGATGTGTCTCTGGCGCGGGAAGCGTGTGAGTTTCCATCAGCAAAGCAGGCTGGTGTGTATCGGCACTGTCATGCTCATTAGCAATGACTGGCTTCTTCTGAAGGATGTAGTCATGGCAGACGGCAGGATGGTGACCCGCTTTGCGGTGAGTAAGAACAGGGTCGAGGGATTCTGTGACTGTCCTCCGAAGGACGAGAAACGTCTGACCTCTAAGCTGGAGGACGCTGCGCCGGCAGGAGGGGCTGCACCTCCACCACAAGAAGACGAAGAAAAGGGAGATGGTGAGTAGGAGGCCCCATCTTCCAATGGCAGGCCAGGGAACGCAGCATCTGCGCTCCCTGGCTTTTTAGTTTAATGATAATGAGCATACTATAAAGGTGTACTCTTTGAAGAGTGGAAATAAATACTTGGATTATTAAAATATATTTATTCCCCATTAACATAATGCGGTCGCACTGGTGTCATGGGTCCTCATAGAAGGCCTTGTATTTCATGTTGTTTTCTTCTACTCTAAGCATAGATACAAGATAAGCAATATCTATGCGTGGCATTGTACTTAAAGACCATGAAATGGTGATTCGTATACTACGGCCAAGTGGCTTTGAGTATATTTTTTCATGGATGTGTGGTAGTTGGTTTATCGCGATGGGATTTTTTTTACTGTTTCCTTTGCTTGCCATGCAGGAAGTAGGTATTACGGTGTTGGTATTCTTGGTATTGTTTGGCCTGTGTATGCTGTTACGTGCATTGTATTTATGGAGTACTAATACCACCATCATTACTAATCGTCGCGTGATTTCGGTAAAGCGCACAGGCCCCTTAAGTAAGGCATTTTCCGAAATAGAATTAAGCAAAATTCACGATGTATCGTATTCGGTGCATGGCCTGAAGCAAACCCTGTTTGGGTTTGGTGATGTTACCTTGCAAAACGAGGCTAATCGCCAGCAGCAGTTTGTCATTCCCACCGTACGCCAACCGCATCAAGTACAAAATCTCATCAATGAATTGCGTGAGAAATTACCCTCTACCGTTGAGGCTTCACCAGTAAAAACCGTGATCGCGCCCCTTAATTTATGAAGCGCATTGCATTAGTGGGTTTGTTTGTACTATTCTTGATAGTGGCATGGCAAAGCGGCATGCGTATATATGCAGGGCGCCAAGTGTCGATTGAAGTAGCAGAAGTGAAGGAGAATGTTGTTGCGTTGCAGCAACAGAATAGTGCATTGTTAAAGCTGTTGCAGTATGTGAAAAGCCCTGCCTTTGCCGAGCGTGAAGCGCGTTTGCGATTTGGTATGGCACGGCCTGGTGAACAAGAAGTAGTAATCGTGCCGCCGAGGGGTACGCAACCACCACAATCTCCTGCAGGAGATGCCAAGGAGCGCGTGAGTAATTCTTGGCTGTGGTGGAAGTATTTTGTGGGGGAGTAATACGCGGGTATAGTACAGTGGTAGTATGTGTGCTTCCCAAGCACAAGATGCGGGTCCGATTCCCGCTACCCGCACCAGATTGTAATTTCATACTATGTCGAATGGACACGAAGCATTATCTTTAGAACACCAGGATGTTAAGGCTTACTTTAGTCGAGGCGAGATTCTACATTTTTTAGTAGACACGCTTCGAGATTACATGGAGTTGGAACATATTCATCTTGAGCCCACTGAGGTGCGCCAGGATGACCTTATTCATCTTTCTGATAGTCGAAAAACTGTGGTAGTGCCTGCGCGTAAGCGCGTATTGCAAGAGGCACGGAAGCGCTTCATGTGGCTTAAACGTGAGAGGTGCATTGATCCTACATGGCTCCATCTTGAGGAAGCAAGTATTGAGGCTCAATTAGTTACTGAAGCCCTTGAAAACGCGGTGAGGCCGAAGGATATTGAAAACGAAGTAGTTACGTCTCTCATGAGTCGTGTGCAGGTTGTAGAGCATATAACAAGTATTCTTCGTCGGATTATTCGTGATAGCAAAGTAGATCTTGCTCGTCCGCTCACCACACCTCAACGGAAGGTATTGATAGAGAATGGATTATTTTTCTTAGATCTTTTATTGAGTAAACGTCGCATCCCTGGTGATTTTTTTAAACGCGGTATTGCAGAAAAAATAGCTTTTATTAGCGAATGTATTGACCATGTGGTGAATATATGAAGATCGCACTTTTGTGTGGCGGCCCGTCGCCCGAGCGGGGGATTTCGTTAAATTCAGCACGGTCGGTGCTGGATCATTTGGTGCACCATGCCCGCGAGATAGTTCCTATCTATTTTGATACCCATAAAAAGGCATACCACATTTCGTGTGCGCAACTGTATAGCAACACGCCTTCGGATTTTGATTTTAAACTCAAGTATACCGCAAAGCCTCTCACCACCACGGCACTGATGAAACTTTTAAAAACGGCAGATGTGGTATTTCCTGCCATGCATGGATTATTTGGTGAGGATGGAGGAATCCAAGCTTTTTTAGAGAAGCATGATATTCCTTTTGTAGGCTCGGGTTCCAAAGCTTGCAGAAAAGCCTTTGATAAGTTTAAGGCGCACCAGTTTTTGCAGGCGCATGGATTTACCACATTGCCGTGTGTGCTTCTTGAACAAGGAACACGTAATCATCGAGCCACCATACAGAATTTTTTTGAAGAACACCATCTGCAGCGTGCGATTATCAAGCCCGCAATAGGAGGTTCGAGTATTGGAGTGTTCTCGGTAGGTAATCCAAAAGAGGCGTATGAAGAAGCAACATTGTTATTGAAGCACGGGGTATCCAGGGTTGTTCTTGAACCCTTTGCGAGTGGTCATGAATTTACCACGATTATTTTAGAGAATCATGAGGGGAAGCCCGTGGCGCTGCCTCCCACTGAAATTGAAACCAGTTATACTGAGCATCAAATTTTTGATTTTAGAAAAAAGTATTTACCTACGCATGCCGTCACGTGGCATTGCCCGCCACGGTTTAGCGATGAGATGATTGGCACTATTCAAACTCAGGCCGAACAGTTATTTTCACTTTTTGGTATGTATGACGTTGCCCGATTTGATGGGTGGGTTTTGGATGATGGTAGAATTTGGTTTTCTGATTTTAACCCTATCAGTGGCATGGAACAGAATAGTTTTTTATTTCAACAAGCAGGGCGTGTGGGCATGACCCATGCGGACGTGCTTACGTATATTGTGAAGAATGCGTTTCGGCGATACGGGATAAGCGATCAGAATCTGGATCCCGACTGGAGTGAATCCCGTCGTATGACGGGGCGGGATGACAAAAAGAGAAAGCCCGTGAGCGTGCTTTTTGGTGGCGCAACTTCGGAGCGGCAAGTATCGCTCATGAGTGGTACTAATGTATGGCTTAAGCTTCGTAAGTCGCACGCGTATCGCCCCATGCCGTATCTTTTAGACACTACGGGTGCGGTATGGCATGTGCCGTATCATCTTACCTTGAGCCATACTGTGGAGGAGATTGTTGAGAATTGTAAAAACTATCCTGCGGCCAAAGCACGATTACAGAGTTTTGAGCATGATGCGCGCCTGCGTTTAGGGCTAGAAGAGACATCCGATATGTATGATTTTTTTGACCCCCAGAAGCTCACCCTGGCTGATGTCATCAAAAGTTCGAAATTTCTTTTTAACGCCTTGCATGGCGGGGCAGGGGAAGACGGTACCTTGCAGGCGCTTTGTGATAAGGCCGATGTGCCGTATAACGGCCCTGGTGAAAAAGTATCGCGCCTTTGCATGGATAAATGGGCCACGAGCGAATATATTCGTAAGTTAGGCATTCCAGGCCTTACTGCCATCCCAGGACAAGTGATGCGCACCCAAGATCTGATCAATCTTACTTCTTCGGAGTTGCATAGTATTTGGCAGAATATCACTCAAGAGCTCAAGAGTGAAACCTTGATTGTGAAGCCGCGTGCGGATGGCTGCTCCACTGGTGTGGCGCATTTATTTTCAAGTTTTGACTTGGTGACCTATTGTGAGGCCCTGAAGAATAACTTCACCTCCCTCTTGCCTCATAGTTTAACCCGTCAAGAAAATACCATAGAAATGCCGCCCCTTACCCCTGCCGAGCTCGTGTTCGAGCGTTTTGTAGCTACCGATCATATTCGTGTGGTAAAAAATAAGCTACATCATACAAAAAAAACAGGGTGGATTGAAATTACCCTTGGTGTGATTGAGGCAGAGGGCTCCCTGAAAGCCTTGAACCCCAGTATTACCCTGGCAGAGGGCGAGGTATTGAGTGTGGAAGAAAAATTTCAAGGCGGTACTGGTATTAATATTACGCCGCCTCCACCCAGTATTATGAAGTCCGATGTCTTAAAGAGGGTTCAAGAGAGGATTACGCAGTTAGCACAAGCTATAGGTATTACTGGGTATTCACGCATTGATGCGTTTGTGCACGTGGCAACAGGCGCTGTACAGATTATTGAAATTAATACCTTGCCAGGCCTTACGCCCTCTACCGTGTTGTATCAGCAAGCCTTAGCTCAAACACCGCCTTTATTCCCGCGTACCCTGTTGGAGCTTTTGATTGCCAACAAGGGGTATTAACTTGTGCTATACTGTGAATACTATGGTACGTTTTGAAAATGTCACAAAAATTTATCCGCCCAAAACCGTTGCGGTGAAAAATATTACCCTTGCGCTCTCTGCAGGGGAATTTGTATCATTGATAGGAAGCTCCGGATCGGGCAAGACGACGTTAGTGAAGTTGCTTACGGGGGAAGAGCAGCCCACCGTGGGGAGTGTATTTCTGGGCGAGGTAGAGATTAACAAATTGCGCCGTGCTCAACTTTCTTTTTTGCGCCGCCAAATTGGCGTAGTGTTTCAGGACTATAAATTATTAGAAGGAAAAACCGTATTTGAGAATGTGGCGTTTGCGCTTGCGGTATGTGGTGCAACACAGCCTCGTATTCGCGAGGTAGTGCCCCAGGTATTGCAGGTGGTGGGGTTACAAGAAGTGATGCATCGTTTCCCGCATCAACTTTCTGGTGGCGAAGCGCAACGGGTGGTGATTGCTCGTGCCATGGTGCATCAGCCGGCGTTACTGATTGCCGATGAACCTACGGGTAATTTAGACCCGCTTCACGCCAAAGAAGTTATCGATACATTACTAAATGTGAACAATCTTGGTACCACGGTGCTGCTGATAACCCATAACAAAGATACCGTGAATAAACTTAAAAAGCGTGTGGTGGTATTGGAACAAGGTGAAATGATTTCTGATACCCCTATAGGGAAGTATAAGCTTGCATGATATATGAACATGCTCAAACCTGCCGTACAACATTTTTTTCGTAACCCGGTCATTTCAAGTGCGCTGGTAGGTATTATGGTGCTTACCTTGATTTTGGTGAATGTGTTACTTGGCATGCATGTCATGACTAAATCTGTGGTTGCCATAATGGCCAATAAACTTGATGTGGCAGTGTACTTTAAGTCCACGGTGCGTGAAGAGCGTATCTTGGCCCTTAAAGATGATTTTGAAAAAACGCAGGGCATTACCGCGGTGAAATATACTAGTACTTCTGAAGCATTACAGAATTTTCGTGACCACAATGTAAAAAATGAGGCCATGCTTGATGTGCTGGAAGGCTTACCTGATAATCCCTTTCCTGCGTCCTTGAGTATTAAAACTGCAACCCTTGCTGATTACCAGGCATTATTATTGCGGTTGCAGGCGCCTGCAGTAAGCGAACTTATTGCCGATCATAATTTCACTGATTATGAAACCATCATTACTCGCATGCGAAGCTTAAGTAGCACTGCAGAAAAGGGGGGTTTGGGTCTCATTGCCGTATTTGCCATTCTTAGCTTATTGATTGTGGTGAATAGTGTGCGCATGGCAGTTGTAGGCAGAGCTGAAGAGTTAAAAGTGATGCGGCTTGTGGGTGCTTCCAATATGACTATTCGTGGGCCACTGCTGCTGGAGGGTGTGTTGGCGAGTTTTTTTGCCGTGCTTATAGCAAGCGCTCTTTTTGTGGCGATCCTTTACTTTGCTGACCCGTATCTAAGCACCTATCTTGGCGAAGCAGTGCCCTTGAACACCTATTTCCTTGTCCACTGGTGGGTTATTATTTTGGTTGAATGGGTAGCGTTTTCTCTTCTTACTGTACTTGTCTCTCTCCTTGCCATCCGGAGGTATCTTAAGGTATAGTTTGCTCGTGAATGATGCGGGATCGTCTAATGGTAGGACACCTCCCTTTGAAGGAGGTTATCTTGGTTCGAATCCAGGTCCCGCAGTAAAGGTTCGCCCGGTCGTATGACCGGGCGCCAGGTGTTTATCACCTGGCGAATCCTGGCCCCGCAGGTCGACGAGCGAGAGCGAGGAAGATACTGAGCTCAGTAGAGCGAAGTACGTTCAATTATTGTACACTATGAAAATCTACGTATTGGGCAGTAGTCATTTTATGCATGAGATGGTGGCAGTCTCGGTGCAGCTTCGCGCAATGGGCTATGAGGGCTGGATCCACCCTGATTACGAAGCATTTGTGAGGGGTGAAAAACAGGAGCATGTGAGGCGGTGGCAAAATGGCGAACGTGCCGCCCTGAAACGTGAGAATAATTATTTAAAATCGCATTACAAGGGTATTCTTGAAAGCGATGTGATTGTGTTTGTGAATGCAGAAAAAAATGGCCGCAAAAACTATATTGGTGGCAATGTGCTGATGGAAATGGGGCAGGCGTATGTGAATAACAAAAAGATTTTTTTGTTGTATGACTTGCCTACTGATAGCGCGTATATCGACGAAATTGAAAGCATGGACCCTGTGTGTTTGCACGGGGATTTGAAGAATATTGCCAAGTACGTATGAAACTATTTTTTGCCACGTCCAAACGAAAAGATGGAGGGCTTGATCGCGCGCGATTTTTTAAAAAACTTAAGATTAATCCCAAGCAGGTAGTGCGAGCAGGGCTGGTGCATGGGGCGCGCGTAGCGAAGGTAGAAAAAGTTCCTGCATCAGGCGTTATTCCTAGCACTGATGCATTGGTCACGAACCGTAAAAATATAGTTCTTGCCATTTCAACGGCAGACTGCTTCCCAGTCTTTTTTTATATGCCCGATGGCACCTCTGTAGGTATTGCACATGCGGGCTGGCGTAGCGTGGTGAAGGGTGTAGTGCCACGTACCGTGAAAGCATTACAGCGGTACTACAAAATAGATCTACAGAATCTCCACGTAGTCATTGGCCCTGGCATACGTAAATGTCATTTTGAAATCAAAAATGATATTTTAAAAAAGTTTGAGCCGCTTACCCATGTAACCATTACCAAGAAGGCACAATTGTATGTTGACCTTCCTGGTATCATTCACGAGCAACTTGTTGCCTCTGGCGTGAAGCCAAAAAATATTAAAGATGTGAAAGAATGCACGTATCACTTGAAACAAAAGTATTTTTCGTATCGGCGCGATAGAAGTGCCAAGCACCCTCGCGGTTTTGGCTTTATGATGTCGGTGGTAGGGATAAATGGTTAAATCTATTTTAATGTTTTCGATTTTTTCTTATTTAGTAAAAAATTTTCACCACTTACCACCCTCTTGCCTGTTTTTTCTTCTAGTTCTTGTCGTGCATGTTTGGCAACTGCGCCGCCTTTATGGGCAGAAATTTTATTTTCCTCTATACCGGTGGCTTTTACAGCTTCCGCAATTTG
>CAYHRN010000038.1:0-7816 GCA_964359155.1 uncultured Gammaproteobacteria bacterium
AATAACGACATTTCCCATAGATACCCTTTTCAATACGTGCTAAGGCTTTATTCACGTCTTTCAAATCGCCTTCCATAGTGCGCTCTATGGTAAGGTTGTCACTATACATAGACACCTCGGCCGCATTTTCATCGTCTTTGGTGCCAATATCAGGAAACGTAGCACTGTAATCATTGCGATCGTGTACATTGCGTTTGGTAAACGAAGCAAGTTCTGCCTCAAGACGCTTTTTTTCGTCAAGAAGTTTTTTGGTAATCTCTGCAAGCTTATCCGGGGCAATAGTCATAAGGGTAAAAAGTTATTAATGGAGGTATTTTATCAGGGAACTGAGGAAAAAGTCAAACACCCATGCATGGTGCTAGGTTGTGCCGCATCAATGGCACCATACCATAAACCTTCAGGGAGATGTACCATCATGCGTTCATGAGCAACTGTAAAAAAATAATTATCACATCCTAAAAAAAACGCGCGCCACTTATTCTGAGTATGATCGGCCCGTAGAATTTCGTTTAATCGATCTGCTGAAGTACTAAACACATAACGATTTCCTTGCACAGCGCTATACCACGTGATACCCTGTTCAGAATTTTGTAACACGCGCACAGCACGATTCCCTTGATATTGGGGTACAAATACAAAACGTGAAGGATTTGCGATAAGCTCGGTAGTGCTACTACGATCGGGCAAATACTGCTTGACTTCTTGGGGAAACTTCGCAGCCATCACATGAGCAATGAATTGTTCAAGGCGGCCACCTATCACATTCATGTCTTGCCCCTTTGATCCTTGCACCACCAGAGCATAACTTTCTGGTCCTTTATCTTCTTGCCACTTCACCAGGTGCACTTCGTGAAGTTGGGAAATAATATCAAAAAGCGGAAGCCGATACTCTTGAGAAAGGTCTTGTAGCGCACGAGCAATAAGTGCATTTTCTTGTGCAAGACTTGCCACCGTAGTTGCCATATCACGAGAAGATATATACCAGGCAATATCTTGAGGATCAAAAGAAAATGGCACAGCTTCATTATGCGCAAGCATATGATATAAAAATCTAGCGCTACGCGCGATGCGTTCCAGAATTTGCAAATGGACAGACGCAGGCCTCATGAAAGAAGTAAGTACTGTCCCCTTCTTAGTAGCTAACATATGCAGCGTTGTTGCCCCACTTGCATCCAGTGCACCTTGCATAATATTCCGAGCTTCGGATTCACACAAAGAGTCACTGAATGCCTGCGCTCCTGCAATGTTCTCTAAGGCACTACACACCGCCTCCCCACGCGCTTCTCCAGAATATATAGCTACATCCTTACGCAAGGATATAATATAACTCGCAAGAATAATACCTGCGAGCACTGAAATACCAATAAAAAAATAAAATGGCTTCATGGGAATATTTGGTAATAGTATTCTAAGAATAGAAGCTCTGAATAGTCAAATTTCCCAAAATGCCTATTACGCGCTAACCTATGAACAGTAAACACCAATCAAATGCCTAAAATCGCTATTGTGGGCCGGGTGAATGTGGGGAAATCCACCCTATTCAACCGCCTCACCGAAACTCAACAAGCCATGACTTCACCCATTGCCGGCACCACGCGCGACCGCACCTATGCGCCGTGTTTGTGGCGTGGCTTAGTGCTTACCATTACCGATACAGGCGGGCTTCTTGAGCGTACAGAAGACTCCCTGCAAGAACAAATTCAAACTCAAGTACACATTGCCCTTAACGAGGCAGACGCGGTTCTATTTGTATTAGACGGCATTGTGGGGCTTACAGAAGAAGACCGAAGAATTGCCACTGCCCTGCGCACACTAAAAAAACCAGTTTTAGTGGTGGTCAATAAAATCGATGGATCTGCAGACCGCGTACATCCTGCCGACGCCCCGTGGCATCATTTGGGGTTTAAAAAGGGGTTTTTAGTATCGGCCATTAATGGCTCGGGTACGGGCGACTTACTGGACGGCGTGATGAAAGAATTAAAATTAAAGCCCGATACCGAAATCCCGCCCACTCCCGACCCGGTATGCCGTGTAGCTATTTTGGGCAAACCCAATGTGGGGAAGTCATCACTTTTAAATGCCCTGGTGGGTGAAGAACGCATGATTGTAAGCCCCCTGCCTTTTACCACGCGCGAACCTAACGACACCTTGTATACCTTTGAACAGCGCCCTATTTTGCTGATTGACACCGCAGGCATTCGTAAAAAATCTCATGTAGGCCCTGGCTTAGAAAAAACAGGGGTAAGTAAAACCTTGGGCGTACTTGCCCGTACTGATATTGCGGTGCTGGTACTGGACCCGTATGACCAAGGTATTGGGCATCAAGACTTAACCCTTGGTGAACTTATTGAAGAACGCGGCGTGAGTGCGCTTATTGTGGTGAATAAAAGCGACTTGGTGGCCCTCGAAGATTTGACTACGCTCAAACAAAAACTCCCCGCACTTTTCCCTCACCTTAAGTTTGCCCCCATGGTATTTGCAAGTACCAAAACCAAAGACCATATCAAGGGCCTCTTGCCCCTTATTTTGCAAATTCGCGCCACACGTAAAAAAGTAATTCCGCAAGAAGAATTGGATAACTTTTTAATAGAGGCCCAATATATCCACGAGAAAACTATCTACACGAAATTCCGCCGCAAAGACAAAAAACGTATAAGGCTCACCGATATGCAACAGCTGCGCTATGACCCGCCGGTATTTCAGATTAAAAAGAATACCAAGGAACCACTCCCCCAAGGCTTTGAAGGATTTATCTACAACCGCTTCCGCGAGCGCTTCCCTTTTTTAGGAACACCAGTAGAGTTTAGGATTATCATTAAGGAGAAAGAATGATATGTAACTAAACGTATGCAAGAAAGTTTCAAAGACTTTCATCACTACAAAGGCAACGAACTTTCTCGCGCAGAAAAAGTGGAAAGAAGGGTTGCAGAACTAATCCTCTCTTCACCCTTACACGATAGTGAACGAGAGAGCTCGATGGTATGGGAATTAAAGCACTCATCGGGCTGCTGCCAAATTGCGCGCATACTGGCACAAAAAAGAAACTTACATATTGAACTCTGTGAAGTAGCGGCAATACTCCACGATATCTATGTCATAGTTCATGGGGGCTACACCGATCATGCCAAACTAGGAGCACCCATTGCAGAAAAAATTCTTAACGAGCTCGGGGGATTTTCAATTCAAGAAATAGGGACTATTACTAATGCAGTTGCACATCATAGTCAAAAAGAAATATATTCAGACGACCCTTATAGTGAACTTATCAAAGATGCAGATGTATTTGACTGCTCTCTTTACCAGGGGGCTGAAGGATTTTACCGTATTCATAAGCCTGCCCATATTGTAAAAGAATATGCACATCGTGTAGAGAATGTACGCAAGGAGCTTAATTTATCTACGAATATTATTTTTAGATAATACTATGACTACCACTCCCCAGCCCATCTTTGGGCCCGATATACCCACTATTGTGTGGAAAAAGATTTATGAACGAGAATATGGAGTACAGTATTCTGAAGTGGCGGTATCGTTGTTGGCCACCGCACGATACCATTTCCCTAAGACTTCAGTTGCCCAAGTAGTGGTGCCAGGACAAGGGAGCAACACGATATTTTATATCGACGAAGTGGCCTGGAAACAGCTGGTAGCAGCATTAAATAAAAAATATACTGTCAATACCAAAAATCTTCAGGCATATGAAAAACAATTTCTTTTAGATGGCAAAAATTATTTACGAGCTGCCAAAAAAATAGCACGAAAAAATCTTGAGCATTTCAGTAACAAAAAATTACTTTCGCTCTTCTTAGACCATCAAGAAAAAAGGGCTCACTATTCAGTGTTTGCCTGGACTGCTTTTATTCTCAATAACTATGTAGCTGAACGAGCAAGTAGCATTGTTGCTCGCTATGTAAAAAAATACAAAAAAGAAGCTCAACAGCAAACCATTCTAGAATCCTTGTTCCATCCTAAAAAACGAGCCGCAGCGCTCGACCTTCAATACAAACTCGAACAATATCAGGGGCATGTCAACGAAAAACAATTTACTACACTCTACGCACAATTTAAATGGCTGGCATGCCTTGATATCCATAATACTGCATGGACCAAAGAACAGTTTAGAGAACATATTACATCGTTCGTACCTGCACCCGCCAAAACCATACTGTCGTGGGGCACCATCATGAACGAATTACAACCCTCCCAACGAGATAGAGAATACTTACAGATCGCTCAACGCTTTGTATATATTAAAGATGCACGCGATGATATTCGCCGGGAAAGCGTATTCTACTCAGGAAACCTTTACCGAGAATTAGGCAAGAGAATGAATATTGCTGTAGAGGATGTAAGTTACTTACAAGAAGAAGAAATTATTGATTTTCTTACACACGATACACAAATTGCACCCGAGATAATTTCACAGAGAAAAAAGGGGTTTATACTCTACCTTGATGCGAAGAAAAAAATAATTTGCCTCCAGGGTAAAGACCTACCTCGAGCTCTGACCATGCTCAATCTGGTACCGAGGGTAGCACTACAACAAACGATCACAGGAGTATGCGCATCAAAGGGCATTGCAGAAGGGATTGTGGTGATTGTACGAGGTGTACATGATCTGGATAAAGTGAAAAAGGGGAATATTATGGTGGCAGTATCAACGCACCCTGACTATGTACCTGCCATGAGAAAAGCAGCAGCTATTGTTACTGATGAAGGCGGCATTACTTCACACGCAGGGATTGTGGCGCGAGAATTTGGCATCCCGTGTATTGTGGGCACAACCAATGCCACAAAAGTATTACACGATGGCGATAAAGTACAGGTGGACGCCACGAAGGGTACGGTGAAAAAGTTGAATTAAACAAGAACGGTATGTCACTTAATAATTCGACACTTCTTATTATAGGCCTGGGCAATCCAGGTACAGAGTACTACAGTACTCCCCATAATGTGGGGTTTGCGGCCGTGGATGCGCTACATACATATCTTGAAAAAAATAGTTATTCCCCTACCCCGTGGAAAATGGATAAAAAAAGTAATACACTCCTTGCTCAATGTACGGTGAATGACCACAAGCTTATCATGGCCAAACCTCAAACCTTCATGAACCTCTCCGGCTCTTCTGTTCAAGCTCTTACTACCAACTACCAACTACCAACTACCAACTGTATTGTCCTCCACGACGATATCGACCTGGTGCAAGGCACGGTGCGCATTCGCAACAATGGTTCATCTGCCGGCCACAAAGGCATACAAAATATTATTGAAGTGCTGGGCACACAAGAATTTGCCCGCGTACGCATTGGTGTACGGCCTTCACAAGAGTTCGCCGGTGATACCACGGCCTTTGTGCTTAAAAAAATGAACAAGGCCGCACAACAAATATTTGAACAGGTACACGAGCTTATAATTCAAGAATTACTCACCATACTTCAAAAAGGCATTGAAGAAAAAACCCTTACTATAGAAAAAGACTCTTCTTGACGAAGGGTCTTTTTCTTATGTCCGCCAGCGGAAAGAATACTAGAATTGCTAATATTCCTTCGCTCACTGGAAAACATTCAACGAGGAGGGCGTTTCCTGTTTCCCGCTGACGAACGAACATATTCTACCATAAGTACAGTATAAAAGTCAAATAAAAGCTTGACGCACTGCTCCTGAAAGAATATAGTTACACTAATGCTAAGGCGATTTCCCGCACCTGTGGGAGAAGCCTCTCCACAACCAAAAGAAAACTCCTTAACCGCTCAGGAAAAGGAGTTTTTCTTTTTGGTTTTATACCTAGCCTATAAAATCCGTATATACAATACCTTCCATCTTTTTCCGATCTACATCGCTATAATAAAGATCATTCAGTGCTATTTGATAGCCTCTCAATGTATTAGCTAGATGCTCTCTCACGGCAGCTGCGCCAAATCCTGGCTCTACATCAATGCCTCGATCTTGCAACCCTCTTATTACATTGAGCGCGAAGGCAGTAGGGCCTCGTTCGGAATCTATTGCCTCTTGCACAATCTTCACAAGAACATCTCGATCCACCACCAAGGGAGTACCATCCCGCTGAAAAGATCTTCGCTTAATACAAACCTTCGATGCATCATGAACTATGCTCTCCGGAATCGGAACATGGCGATCGGGTTGCAACTCACTAAGTACACGCTGAAGATGAATGCTATTCTGAGTTAAACTTGCAGCTTTTTTGCCTTTATAAAAATTCCACGCATGCCCAATCTCATGAAAAAGTGCCAACAACCCCCCTGGCTGAGAAATATTATCATAAAGAATCTCCTTGGTGCTGCCCCACATGTGCATTCCTGTCAAAAAACTTTGTTCATGGGCACTGCCTTGATACTCTCGCAACGGCACCAAAGACTCCCCCATGCCATCCAACCATTTACCTTTTGCGTCTCCATGAATTTCATACAAATACGGCCTTAATGTATACCCGGGGGGAAGAAAATCATTGATGCAGAACTTGGTTCCATCATCCTGAATAATAAAAATCTTTGAGTCTTTTATAACCTTTAGTTGCTGGCTTCTGTCTTCCGAATCTAAAATATCCTTTGCATCCGCATGTGCCATAACCCTTTCCTCAATGCGCTGCTTACCATTCTCTCGTTGAAAGGTAAACTTTTTTGCTTGCCAATACTGTTTTGCATCCTTATTTCCTTCTCGCAACTGATTATCCTCTAAGCCTTCCCAAAATTCTTCAGTAAACATCTCCCCTCCAAGGGGTACCGATATTTCTTGATTTCGTACAAAATGCTCAATTGCCTCTTTTCCAAGTGCTCGCCATTTACCCGTAAGCTTCAGGGTATCTACCGCCCCGCTCTTACGCTTCTCCTCTAATACTTCAGCTGCAATAATGGTCACTGTTTCTTTGGAAGTATCTCCCATACAAATTCTAAAAAACTTTTTTACTTCACCCTAAGCGAATAAAGGCTCCGGGTAGTTCGGTCTTGAAAAAACAAATAATGCTCGTCCGCAGACACAGCAATATTGGTGGCATTCAACGCCGTGTCGGGCGAAAACAATAATTTTTTTATACCCGTACGCGGGTCTATGCTCCAAAACTCATCGGCATAATCTTGTAATTGGTCCAAAGCCCCCGGCGCAAGTGCTACACCCTCGGGTAAATTTTTTGGTACGGCACAATACAATGCAGTATCGCTGTTACTCCACACACACTTTTCAACAAATGTTACCACTCCCACATCAAGCTTACTCGTACCCAAGGCATCCGGCGGCATGGCATCCATCACCCAAAGGTTGGGTTTAAACGCAGTGTCAGAGGAAGCAATTTGAAACAAAAGTTTGTCACCGCGTGAAGACCATTGGGGCTTAAACCCAATACCAGGCACGGAAACTGCCCTAAATTGCTCTTCGCTACGGCCGACAAAATACACTTGATCGCGCTCGCGTGCGTAATGCTCGGTAAACAGCGCCACAATACCGCTTCCTGGGGACCATAAGGGGAATACGTGCGCATCATTATTGCCTAAGGTGGTAATGTCTTCAAAATCCGACCCATCAGGGGAAGCTATTGCCAGCATACGGGCCTCCACATTGCGCGGCATACTTTTAAAAATAATGGCAGCGCCGTCGGGCGAAAAATGAATATCAGTCCAAAAACTAGGCAGGGTTGTTTGAATTTTTGAAGTAAAATTATACGCAACATGCGCACCATCAGGGAACGTGAGCACGGTCTTGGTACGATCAGAAGAAAATACTGCCTCCTTCACACTAAAAAAATCTTGCGCTGAAAATAACTGCGAACGCCCTTTTTGCGTAACAGTCCAAAAATGTGCATCCT
>CAYHRN010000039.1:0-7683 GCA_964359155.1 uncultured Gammaproteobacteria bacterium
GTATTTTCACGAACTCACATTTCGCTGCGAATGCTGCGATCTCGTATAGTAGGCTTAGTTTGGCGAGCAGTATTGTGTCAGCTGATATTGCTACCACCATTGCCGACTCCGACCTTGCTGATGGTATTGCCCTTGAGGAAGCAAAATTTGCTACGGGTACATTCCCTGCCATGGTGTATGCAGCAACTTCTGCTGCCAATAGTGGGGCCACGTTTATTGGGCGTGCAGCGCATAGTGGCACAGAAGGCGAAGTGAATAACCCCATGCCCTATACATGTAGTGCCAAAAATTTGGTAGTGGCGTTATCGGCCGATGTAGGGGCCGCAGGGAATGATATGATATTTACCGTACGAAAAAACGCTGCCAATACTGCGGTGACGTGTACGGTGAGTGGGGGAGCAGGAACCGAAACCACATGCTCTGATACGAGTAATACGGTAAGCTTTACCGCAGCAGATTTGTGGGATGTGGCAGTGACCATTACTGGTGCTCCTGCCAGCACATTTCAAAAAGTAAGTTTTGAATGCGCGGTGCCATAATACATATGCCAAAACTTATTTTCGACATCGAAACCGTAGGGGAGGACTGGGATAGTTTGGACTCTCTTACGCAAGAGTCGCTGACGCGGTGGATTAAAAAAGAATCAGCCAACGAAGAAGAGTATCAAGTGAGCCTGAAAGACCTCAAGGAAGAGCTGGGATTTTCTGCGCTTACGGGCGAAATTGTGGCCATAGGCGTGATGGATGTTGAAAAAAATCAGGGCAAAGTATATTTTTCTGCACCGGAAAGCCAAGTCGCCCCTTGGCGAAATGATTTGTTTCAGTTTGAGCCCATGAGTGAGAAAGAAATGCTGGAGCGGTTTTGGGAAGGCGCGAAAAATTATCAAGAATTCATTACGTTTAATGGTCGTGCATTTGATGTGCCGTATATGCTTGCACGGGGCGCTAAATATGATATACGCGCTAGTTGCGACTTAATGGCCAATCGCTACTTAAGTAGTCAAAAATTTGGGGTGAAGCATATAGATTTGCTTGATCAACTAAGTTTTTATGGTGCCGTGCGGCGTAAGGGAAGTTTACATATGTGGACGCGTCTTTTTAATATTAAAAGCCCTAAAGGGGAAGGGGTAGGAGGCGATGATGTAGCCGGTTTATTTAAGGCGCGGCATTATCAAAAAATTGCCGAGTATAATAGTTTAGACTTGGTGGCAACGAGGGAGTTGTATCTTAGATGGGAGAAATTGCTGAGGTTCTAATATATGCTCACGTTTGATTGGCCTTTGATTGGCCATACCTCTGCCGTGCAGTTTTTGCAAACTGCATTGCGCAACAATACCTTGCAGCATGCCTACCTTTTCTGTGGGCCAGAAGGCGTAGGGAAAACAACCCTTGCGAATTTTTTTGTTCGCTCATTATTATGCCAAAATCGTGCCTCTGCAGGTAAAGTGCCTTGCACCACCTGTAGCGCATGTCGCATGCTGGAGAAACGTATTCACCCCGATGTGATATGGGTGCAGCGCGGACAAGACGAGCGTGTCCTTTCTATTGATGCAGTGCGTGCACTTTTGGACCGTATTTCCACCACTTCTTTTTTACGCTCCTACAAAGTTGCTCTTATTTCAGAAGCAGATCACCTTACGCTTGAGGCTGCTAATGCATTACTGAAAATGTTAGAAGAGCCGCCTGCCAATACAGTTTTTATTCTTACTGCCGAGTCTTCTACATTACTTCCCGCAACCATTCTTTCTCGTGTTCAGGCAATTCCTTTGCGTGTACTTCCTGCGGCCATACTTCAGAGAGCCTTAGAGAGCGAAGGCATACCACATGAAGCTGCGCGAACTTTAGCGGGCGCAAGTTATGGCAGGCCAGGGCGTATGCGGCAACTTCTTAATAAGGAAGTAGCAGCGCAATGGCATGAGGGCATTATGCAAGCGCGAGTTTTTGTGAGTGCGAGTGCAGGTGCCCGCCTCGCCATGATTCCAAAACTCTTGAAAGACTATGGAGAAGAACTTGCATTGACGATGCTTACCGTTGCGGGGCGTGAGGCATTGTTACATAACGTGAAAAACGGAGACAAAGAAGTATCCCAGCGCTTCCTTGCTTTGTGTAAGGGTTTGCACGAAGTGCCCTTTATTATTGGGCGCAATACACCCGCCCGTGCGGCATTTGAGTATGCATCTTGCATCCTCTAGCTACCTATTCTATACTAATTCTATATTATACTCTTATGCGCAATATAGTACGTTCATTTTTTATAGTTAGCATGACACTGCTTTTTGCAGGTTGTCTTGGTATTGGCACTACTCCTACTTCTTCACAAGACCCCGGGAGTATTATTAAGTCGCTCGATAGGGGTACTAATTTTGAGTCCAAGGGGCTTGTTGCAGTTGCGGGCGGCAAAGCTTTGAGCTTAGATAATGCCGATATTGTAGATTTGGTCATGGACCCATTTGATAGCCAGACTTTATACGCAGGAACATTAGCCAATGGGCTTTATATAAGTACTGATGGTGCTGAATCATGGAATCCTACAAAAATTTTACAGGGAATGGTTTCCTCGCTTCAGATTGACCCTAAGCAACGCTGTACGTTTTATAGTATTTTGCAACGCAGTAAAGTAGTACGCACCACAGATTGCGGCCGCACCTTTGATATCGTTTTTACTGAGCCACGGGGTGATGTGGTATTAACAAGTCTTGCGCTCGATACCTATAACCCCACCTTGCTGTATTTGGGTACTTCAGAAGGGGATATGCTGCAGACGCGTGATCGTGGAGATACCTGGTCAGTGCTGAAGCGGTTTCAAGATGGTATAGATAAAATAGTATTGGGGTTACAAGATACCCGCACTATGTATGTTGCCACTCATGCGCAGGCGGTGTGGGTCAGCCTTGATCGAGGTATTTTCTGGAATTCGTGGGGACAGGCGCTCCAAGGGTTTTCTGGGAGCAGTGACTTTGTAGATTTATTAGAAAATCCCCAAAACCCCCAGCATTTAGTGTTAGTGTCTCGTTTTGGCCTTTTACAAACCCTTGACAAGGGTGGGCGTTTTGAAGCCCTGCCTATACTTACGCGTCCCTCAGAAGTGCCTATTCTGGCTTTTGCCTTGAACCCTCAAACTCCGCTTGAGATGTATTATACCGATCCAGGGACTCTGTATCGTTCTTCTGATGGGGGGTCTACCTGGAGTACAAAAAAATTAAGTTTTGCTAAAGTAATGCGCACTCTTTTAGTGGATCCTCGTAACCCTAATGTCGTGTACGCAGGACTTACTCAATAACAATTATATGGATCGCATTGCAGAATTTCGTAAAGCAGGTGAACAGGCGTTGCAGCACTTCACGCAAGAATTGGGAACACTTAAAACGGGCCGTGCGACCCCTGCCTTGGTAGAGCATATTGTGGTGTCAGTATATGGGGTAAAAACGCGCCTCGTGGAGCTTGCTTCTATTTTGGTTGCTGATCCCAGAACGCTTACCATTGCCCCATGGGATAAAAGTATCACGCATGCCATTGTGGAGGCGATTTCCGGATCAAAAATGGGCCTTAGTGCTGCGGTGAGCGGTGAAGTGGTACGCGTACATATTGCTCCTTTAACAGAAGAGTCGCGCACCGAGATTGCTAAAACTGCCATGGCAAAGTTGCAAGAGGCACTTACCACTCTGCGTCGTAGCCGCGATGGAGCACGCGAAGGCATCGTTACTGCAGAGAAAACTAAAGAGCTTACAGAAGACCAACGATATAAGTTACAAGAACAGCTTGATAAAGCAATCCGTGAATATCAAGATCGTATGGAGGCATTAAAAGAAAAAAAGGTAGCCGAAATTATGACCGTGTAAGCCCATGTTGAGCACTATTCTCATTTTTATTTTCGTCCTTGGCCTGCTAGTGCTTGCGCACGAGCTTGGTCATTTTTATGCGGCTCGCAGGGCTGGGGTGAAAGTTGAGGAATTTGGTATTGGGTTTCCTCCGCGTTTGTTTAGTATTACGCGTGGTGATACACGGTATTCATTAAATTTTATTCCGTTGGGCGGCTTTGTAAAAATTTTTGGTGAGCAGGGAGAAGGTGCCACTGATCCACAAAGTTTTGCCAGTAAAAGTATTGCCACGCGCATTGGTATTGTAAGTGCGGGGGTTATCATGAACGTCGTGCTTGCCTACGTACTTCTCACGGGCGGGTATGTGTATGGTCTCCCTACCACATTAGATGATGACGCAAGTAATGCACGCGATATCGCCATTGCCGTGGTTTCGGTATTACCAAAAACTCCTGCATACGACGCGGGTATTGCCGTAGGTGACAAAATTATTTCCATTAATGGCGAAACATTTTCTGCTATTCCTGCCTTACAAGAATATGTGAATACGCATGTGGGGGAACAACTTACTCTTGAATTACAGCACGGCGCAGAGCATATCAAGAAAGAGCTTACGCCTGTGGTATTAGAAGAAACCAAAAAAGGAGGTATGGGGCTTGGCCTTGCAAGAGTGGGCCTTGTCTCATATTCCATTCCCATGGCCTTTGTACAAGCAGGCGAGACTACTGCGCGGCTTATAGGGGCTATTGTGGGTTCATTTGTTACCCTGGTTGCTGATGTGGTGCAACAAGGTAAAGTAAGTGCTGATATTGCCGGGCCCGTAGGGGTGGCGGTACTTACTGGGCAAAGTGCTGCCATGGGCTTGCCGTATTTATTACAGTTTATGGCATTGCTTTCTTTGAATTTAGCCGTGATTAATTTTTTGCCCTTCCCGGCGCTTGATGGTGGCCGCGCCTTTCTTTTCATTATCGAGGCCATACGCCGCCGCCCCGTGCCAGCAAAGTTTGAATCCTGGCTTCATATGGCCGGTTTTGCCGTATTGATTCTGCTCGTGCTGGTGGTCACCTATCATGACATTATGCGGTGGGTGCAAGGGTGACGTGTGTTGAATAAATTTCAAATTTACTTTACCTAGATTTTATATGCCAGAACGTGGTTTCAACCCCGAAGCCTCAAAGCATGAACAAGAGCATATTGCACGCCTTTTAGAAGAAGTAAAGGCCAAGCATCAACAAGCGTAGGGTGCATGAAGGTATATTTTCCCCGGAGCAACTTGAGGTCTTTGCCGAGGTGTTTGGTGAAAAGAATAAACTGGAAGCCATTGCGATGCCGTCCCCCGAAGTCCTTACGGATGAGTATTTTACACGCATGTATCCGGCTGAACAGAAAGAAGAAGATACAGCCAAAGGGTTAATTGCATTTCGGCCTTCGTGGTGGAATATCGCCGCTGCGGATAAATTTATCAGCAATAAAAGAAGGAGAAGCATGAGAAAATCAGCAGAACTTCCCATGAGTCAATTGTACGTCGCTTCCATGAAAGCTGAAGCGGAAAAGTATCAGGGCACAGTGTTCCTCACCGAATCACTACCAAAACCTAATTATACTAGTGGCACCGAAGCCTATGGATCAAAAGAGGGGAGTAATCCTAACCTCGACCCGTTACTCCCGCTTATTCAAGAAGTATTTGGCAGAACACAGAAGAATCGTTTCTCTCTGATCTGGGATGACGTGAATACTATATTCATTCCCAGAGTGAAACAAGCCATTATCCAGAAATGCCGTAATAAAGGCCTTACTATTACTCCGTTTGAGGTGGTCTGTACTCCTGCGCTTGTTGCTAATAAGTTGATGTCCGAGCATCACCCTGAACTTTCTTCTACCAGTACCGCTGAATGGACTTCCACTCCCTTATTGAGGGAAGATGGCACTGATAGCGATTACCGTTTAATCGTGGGTTATGCGGATCGCGGTGGTGCTGCATACGTGTCCTACTATGGCCGCGGCGATGCCTGCGATGGGGGCTTCCGTCTCTCGGTCGTGTCTGCTTGAAGACTGATGTGAGCCCTTTATTCCTGAACCCTGAATCAGTACCCGACAAGACTCCCCACACGGGAGTCTTATTTTTGACAAGAGGCACCAGCAAGTGATATCATGTGGGTATGATTCTTAATCAAGAATACTATGAGCACAATGCAACAAGTACTTACTAAAGTATTTCTTACTCCATTGCTTACCATGACAGAACGCAAGGCAGTATGGGAGCATGCCAAAGGGATGTGGAGTCACAAAAAGCCAGATCCCATTACTTCTTTGAAGCGCATACGCAAGGAATGGGATCGCCCCTATGCTCACTCTCGACACTAATGCCATCATCTATTATTTGAAAGGAGAAGAGATGGCTGTTCGTGCCTTGAACAAGGCATTTGAAGATGATGCCGCAGTATATATTTCTACTATCACAGAGCTGGAGCTTTTTAGTTTTCCGGATCTTTGTGCGGAAGAAATACAAGAGATTAATGTGTTGATGAATACCTTGGCTATTATTCCTCTTGATTCTCGCATTGCCCGTATCGCAGGTTCATTACGCAGGCTGTATGGGCTTAAAACTGCTGATAGTGCGATTGCGGCAACTGCGCTTTTTACCGGCACCAAACTGATGACGCGCAATGTACGGGATTTTATGAAGGTAACAAATCTGCTACTTGAGAAGATATAATTAATGGATTTAGATCCCTATGCTTCAAAGTAAATTATTTCCTTCAAATTTTGCCAAAGAAGACCCGAAAGATGAGCAAGCGCAGAGCGCCAAGTTGCTGCTACGTGCCGGGTATATAGAAAAATTAGGTGCGGGTATTTATACCATGCTGCCGCTTGGCTTGCGGGTGTTAAACCGCGTGGCAACAATTATTCGAGAAGAAATGGAAAAAATCGACGCTCAAGAGCTTTTTATGCCTGCCATGCACCCCAAAGAAGCGTGGACTCCAACTGGGCGTTGGGAAACGGCAAAAGAGGTAATGTATCAATTTCAAGACAATCGTGGTCATGCGTGGGGGCTTGGGTTTACGCATGAGGAAATTATTACCGCACTTGCGGCGCATCACATCAACTCATACCGCGACTTACCCCTGTACTTATACCAAATTCAAACCAAGTTTAGAAATGAACCACGTGCGACTTCTGGGCTTTTGCGAGGCCGTGAGTTCATGATGAAAGATTTGTATTCGTTTCATACCACAGAAGAAGATCGCGCGGCCTATTACGAGCGTGTTGCCGAGGCGTATAGAAAAATTTTCACTCGTTGTGGCCTTAGCGCATTGTACACCGAAGCCTCGGGTGGATTATTTTCTGCCCGCAGCCATGAATTTCAAGTATTATCTGAAGTAGGAGAGGACACGGTGTATTACTGCCCGCAGATGGACTACGCATTTAATAAAGAAATTTACGAGCACGGCATGAAATGCCCGCATCATCCAGAAGAGAGTTTAAAGGAACGGCGTTCTATTGAGGTGGGAAATATTTTTCCGCTGGGCACACGATTTTCCTCTGCACTTGGCGCTATGGTTAGCACAGAAGAGGGGAGTCGCATTCCTGTTATCATGGGGAGTTATGGTATTGGCTTGGGGCGCACGCTGGCAACTGCGGTGGAAGTATTTCATGATGATAAAGGTATTATATGGCCCAAGGCTTTGGCGCCCTATGATGTACATATTACGCCGTTAGCAAGTAAAGATGTCGCAGAAACAACAACGGTGTTTGCCCGTGCCCATGCGCTGTACGATGAGTTAACCAAAAAAGGCCTTGAGGTGTTGCTGGACGACAGGCAAGACGTGAGCGCAGGCATTAAATTTGCCGAAAGTGATTTGTTG
>CAYHRN010000040.1:0-7038 GCA_964359155.1 uncultured Gammaproteobacteria bacterium
CTAACCCCTCTTATCTTAAGAGGGGTAACAAAGAATTATAAGGGGAGGATGGGAGAAGCAGGTCTTTCAAGCGGCATAGGAACGGGCACTGGCACAGCGCCTTGGAGTTTTTTAAGGATGTCGAGTTCCTGCGCCAAAGTTGTATCGCCAAGGGCGTTCATTTCACGCTCAAAGTAGGCGGCGAAATTACGGAATAGATTTTGGTATTCAGGGCTCACGCGTAAGGGCATACTTTGGCGTTCCCATTGGTTGAGATTGTACCAATTATCATCGGGCGGGATGATGCCACAGGGGGGCATGAACATGTTGGACTCGGGTCGCACAGGAAACATACAAGAGGGCATAACCGTGCTTCTTTCAGTTGTTCGCAAAAAAACAGGAGAACGCTCACTCATGATCCAAGACTTCATGAGATTGGCGTAGCGCGTAAGTAGCACTGCCTTGCGAATACCATTGTTGCCAAAGTATTCAGGGTTATGGTTGCCAAAGCTGGCTACGACAGTAGCATTGCCTTGCGCACCAGTACGATCTTCATACGAAGTTTTAAGGGTGAGGCTGGCATCATCAGAAATCTTACGAAGTTGCAGAAGCACCACCCCACCTTTGGTTTGGCTGTCTTGCGTGCTTGAAGGGAACAAGGTGTTCACTTTCATTAAAGTGCCGGTTGCCAAGTTGGCCTCGGGGGAGCCATATACGTTCACAATTTCATAGCCTTTGCTTTCTAGAGTAAGCGCTAAGTTAAATACCAAGGGCGTTACCATGTACTCAAATTCTTTGTCCAAACGATCAGAAAATTCTCGGCTGGAATGTACAGAATAATAATTGGCCCCACGAATTTTGGTAATAGCGTCTACCAATTGCGTGTTGAAATCTACCCCAATACCCACAAAGGTGGCATAGAGTTTTGAGGCAGCATTAGCTTGAGTGATGCCAAGCAATCCATTCTCGCTGGTGTCGCCCATATTGGGCATAGCATCAGTAAGAAAAATAATCCGGTTCTCATACTCGGCAGGGTTCGCACCCTTAAGCTCGGCAAAAAGTTCAGTGCCAGCCTTCATGCCTGCTTCCATATACGTACCGCCTTCGGTGCGCAATTCCATAATATGTGCCTTGATTTTTTCCATGTCAGTTGTGCCCACCAGGTTGAGCGGTTTGGCTACACGCGCGCTATCGCTAAAAAGCACCAGGCCAAATTTATCATCGGGCTTTAAGTGCTTGAGCATAGCCACAATAGACTCTTTAGCTACTTCTAGTTTTTGTTTGCTCTCGCTCAGTTTAAGCTGCTGCTGGTTGCCAAACCGGTCGTAGTAATATTGATCAAACGGGCTATCCATAGAACCCGACACGTCGAGCACCACGACCAAATTTAATTTCTTGCGTTGAAAATCTGCAGCTTTCATTCCAGAATTCAGGCCCACAGAAAGAAAGTATTCGGAATTCTTTGATACGGGATCAGCACTTACGGCTGCCACATACGAAGGGCAAAATAATTTTTTACATTCTTCTTGTACACCGGTGGCAAAGTAATAATCATAGAATAGTCCCTCATACGTAATGTCGGTAGGCAATGGCAAGTAGCCTTGTTTGATATTCTCTCGGAAATTAGCAATATCTTTGGCTCCGCCCACGGAAAAACCCATATTGTCACCAGCCCGCATTTCACTCATCATGCGTGGGGCGGCCGAAGGTACACCCAGCACTAAGCCTTGCTTAGTGCTGGGCAGGCCCAAGCTCATTAAAGGAGCACTACTAACCTCGCGCTTATCTTGCGATGCATCAGAGCGCCAATCATCCACCAAGGCTAGGGGCGGCACAGGACTTCCTGGTGAATACTGCCCCACGCCGATAATAACGATCACTAACAAGGCTAAAGCGCCTAAGGGTGCGTACTGAGGCAGCCAGCCCCACGCACGCGCTTTCTTAAAATGCGCACTCGCCATAAGTGCAGCCTTTAATTGGCGCTGATGGCGCGAAGACGTAACTTGCGGCGTCTTGAGGTTCTGTAACTTTTTGAATATATCTTGTGTGGTCATATTATGTATCTGTCATTCCAGTGTAAACGGGAATCTAGGCCCGAATTAACCTGGATCCCCGCCTTCGCGGGGATGACATTGTTAATGTCAACTATACTTACAATGCTGCATCGTGATGATCGGTTGCAGTTGCGCGCAGTTTCTCCAGCCCGCGCGATAATAGTGACTTCACGGTGCCTGGTTTTTTTCCCAAAATTATGGCAATGTCCTCTATCTTCTTATGTTCAAAAAAGCGTAACGCTATTACTTCTTGATAATGCGCTGGTAGTTCTTTGAGGCGCTGCTGCACCATTAAAAAATCCTTATGCCGCGCCAGTTCTTCTTCTGCCTGCATAAGCTCTTCTTGAAAATCACTGTGGTCAGGCGGCTCATACCCCTCATCTTGCAACATTATGTCGAGTGACACCGCTGGCTTATGCTGGGTACGAAAATAATACGCAATTTCATTGCTGGCAATACGGTACAGCCACGCGGAAAATGGAATACTACGCCATTGAAATTGCCAAAGTTTTTTCAACGCTTTAAGAAATACCTGCGAGGCAATATCTTCCGCAAGCTCTACATTGCCCACGCGACGAAGTATGTACCCAAAAATGGCAGGGTAATACATATCAAACACTTCCCCAAATACTTGGGGGTCAGTTTGCGCGCGGGCAATAAGTTCTTTTTCAGCCGATTGATCTGGCATAAAAAATAAAGGCACCTCTACTTACAGTAGAATGCCTTTATTTTCAAAACGTTGCAACTAGAGTTTTAAATATTCCTTGGCCTTCAAAATCACTACGCAACTGGGGGCATGAGTAATGGTGCCATCCATCACCTTCGCCACTGCATCTGCAAACGACATCTTCACCATACGTAACGTTTCTGTGCCTTCATGGTGTGGGGCACCAAAGTGTAGCTTACGCACCATAAATAAATAGGCCGGGGAATCCACTGCAGAAGGGTGAGGATCAATAAAGCCTAACTCAATCCACTCATCACCTTCAATGCCAAGCTCTTCCTTTAGTTCGCGCTTCGCACATGCCAAAGGTGCTTCATGAGCATCAAAACCTCCATTGGCAACCACAAGACCCTGATGATTAGCTGCATACCCAAATTCATCCAGAAGATAGACCATCCCATCTTCATCCATAGCGAGCACTGAAGAACCTGGCTTAATCGTCACCGTACCATAAATCCCCGGCTTGCCATCGGGCCGTAACACTTCATCCTCTCGTACCGTCATCCACGGATTTGCATACTTCACGGTACGTTTCAAAATGGTCCACGGGCCATGTTTACGAGGCATATATTGTTCTTACTCCCTCCCCCCTCGCGGGGGAGGGTTGGGGAGAGGGGCATTACAACGCCGATACATATCTTCTAGTACCAAAGCAAGATTCTCTAATACTTCATTATTCCAATACCGCACCACAGTAAATCCCTGGTCTTTTAAGTAATGGTCCCTCTCTTTATCTTTGCGTTTCCCCTGTTCTTCATTATGCTGACCTCCATCTAATTCTACGATAATCCTTTTCTTAAAACAAACAAAATCAACAATATAAGGGCCTATCACTTCCTGACGACGAAACTTCAATGCCGCAAAGCGCTTAGCTCTTAAATGACGCCATACCGCACGCTCAACATCAGTAGCATTTTTTCTGAGATTACGCGCAAGAGGAGCAAGAATTCTGACCATACGGGTTCACCCTCTCCCTGACCCTCCCCCATCAAGGGGGAGGGAATATAGACAATATTCCTACACCGTGGGCAAGGCTCCGCCTAACTTTTTTATCACCTTATGCGACTTCAAGAAAAAGTACCCAATGGTAAGGAAGGTAATCACGGGCGACACAAAGGCCGGGATATGCACACCAAAACTTTCCAGCACCATCACGCTACCCAAGAATAAAATGGAATACATGGCGCCATTTTTTAAGTAAATATATTTTTTAATGTGATGGATATTACTAATGGTAAATTTCCGCACAATATAAGCACCGAGGCCATTACCCAACAGAATAAGTGGCACCGAAAGGGTAAACGCAAATGCCCCCAACACGCCATCAATAGAAAACGTGGCATCCAACACTTCTAAATACAAAATCTTACTAATATCGGAATGCACTTCCTTCAGCAAAGTTGCTTCACCCTTATGGGCTTGCTCTTTAAATCCATGGGTAATAAAAAACGCACTACTGCCTACCGCCGCGCCAAACGCCATGAGCGGGTTTTCTTTCAACGCCAACCAAATAAGCACGGTAAGAATGAGCGATGCCACCGCAAAAAACCATACACTTTGATTGCGGAAAAATCGTTCGCCCCACAAACCAAAATGTTTATCTTCCAAAAACAACCAGTGGAAAAATAAAAACAGCAAAAAAATACCGCCCCCCATCAGCAAAATCGGTGCCGAAGCTTCTACGGCCGCAAGCACGCGGGGGTCGCTGCTAAACGTGGCCGTAATCGCGCCCCAAGCACCGAGTGCAGGATTACTTGCCCATACAATAAGAAACGGCAATAGCCCGCGCACCAACACCACCGCTGCCAAAAACCCCCACAGTAAAAACCAACGCCGCGCCCACGGCTTCATGGTACCAAGGACCTCGGCATTAATAACCGCATTGTCGATGCTGGAGACTGCTTCAAATACGCACAACCCCAACACGGTCAAAATAAGAGAAAGAATATCCATAATTTACTTTGGCAATGCGCGAAGCGCATGCCCTAGTTTATCGCGCTTGGTTTGTAGATACACTACATTATGTGGATTGGAAGAAATCTCCAACGGCACGCCTTTGGTAATTTCTAAACCATAGGCACGTATGCCTTCGTACTTGGCAGGATTATTACTAATCAACCGCAAGCGCGTGATCCCTAGATCACGCAATATCTGGCACCCCACACCGTAATCACGCTCATCAATAGTATACCCCAAGGCCAAGTTTGCTTCCACCGTATCAAGGCCCTGTTCTTGTAACTTATACGCTTGTAGTTTACTCAAAAGCCCAATACCTCGCCCTTCTTGCTGCATATACAACACCACGCCCTTACCCTCGCGGGTGATCATGTCCATGGCCGCATGCAATTGAGGCCCACAATCGCAACGCAAAGACCCCAGCACGTCCCCTGTTTTGCACGAAGAATGCACGCGCACTAATACCGGCTCGTTCTGCTTCCAGTTTCCTTGGCGTAATGCTAAATGCACTTCGCCTGTAGTAATTTCTTTGTAGGCAATCAAAGAAAAATTGCCGTGGGTCGTGGGCAAATCCACTTCGGTGACTTTTTCAATAAGGGTCTCATGCCTTAAACGATACTGAATGAGCTGCTCAATGGAAATAATTTTAAGGTTGTGGTGCGCCGCGAGTTCTATTAATTGGGGACGCCGCGCCATGGTGCCGTCCTCATGCAAAATTTCACACAGCACCGCAGCAGGCGCAAGGCCTGCCATGCGTGCCAGATCAATGCCTGCCTCGGTGTGGCCCTTACGCCGCAACACCCCACCCTGTTTTGCCATCAAAGGAAACACATGCCCAGGGCGTGCAAAATCTTCTGGGCCTGAACTAGGGTCAAGCAATGCCGCAATAGTAGCCGCGCGATCATGGGCAGAAATGCCCGTAGTGACGCCATGCCCTTTTGCATCAACCGGCACGGTAAACGGGGTACCATGCAAGGCAGTATTATGAGCAACCATAAGCTGCAGCCCCAATTCTTTGCAACGCTCCTCCGTAAGCGGTGCGCACACAAGGCCACGCCCATAGCGTGTCATAAAATTAATCATCTCTGGCGTTACGCGTTCTGCAGCAGCGACAAAGTCACCTTCGTTTTCACGCTGCTCATCATCCATCACAATAATAATTTTGCCGGCACTAATATCGGCCAGTGCTTCTTCAATGGTATTAAGTGATTGGTTCATATTGACGAACGAAGGTGAGGAAATACTTAGCGTACCAACGCTAATGTATTGCAACATGATTGCATGTAGCGTATGCTAACTACAATAATTTGACAATAGATTTTGTATGGACATCAAAAGAAAAACTATTTCCCCATGGCTTGAGACGGTACCTGAAACGAGGCGTTATGCCCCTCTTAAGGGCGCCACGGAGGCCGAGGTAGCAATTATTGGCGGCGGTATAGAAGGCGTTACTGCTGCGTGGATTTTGGCGAAGGCTGGTGTACGCACGATATTGCTTGAAAAAAACCATATTGGCACGGGCGACAGTAGTGCTACTACAGGCTTTTTAACTCGTGTGCCCGATACCTCGGCGAGTGGCCTGGCGAAAGACTATGGGCTACCTTTTGTACAAAACATCTTTGCTGCCTCCCAAGGCATACAACAAGATATTTTCAAGCGCATTCAGGAAAACCGCATTGATTGTGATTTTGTGCCTTGCACATCGTACTATGGGAGTTATATCAACAATGACGAAGTTCTTGCTGCAGAATGGAAAACCTATCAACATACTGGAAAAGAAATTTCCCTGGCAAAGGCAACACCACCTTTTGCCGAGGCAGTAGCATTTGCCCACGAAGGCAAGGCGCATATTCGCAAATATTTGTTCGGGCTTCTGGAGCACCTGAAGGGTTCGCCTCTCATAGTGCATGAAGAAAGCGAAGTCACTAACCTTGAGGTGAACGCCGATGGCGTGACGTTGACTACCTCGGGCGGCACGGTGAAGGCAAAAAAAGTATTGGTACTAGTGGGCAACCCCAAAGAGCTTTTGCCGGAATGTGCCACACTTTTGGAACCCAAAGTGTCGTATGTACTTGCGGCCAGATACCCCAAAGTACCGCTTAGTAAAGATTTATTCTGGGACACGCTCGACCCTTATTTTTACTACCGCGCGATTGACGAGCACACTCTGATTATCGGTGGCTGTGATATTGATTTTGATAAAACTTCCACGCAAAAACCATTTGAAAAACTAGCAGGATGTTTACAAGAACATTTCCCAGGCGACTATGTAATCACTCATCAATGGTCGGGCAGTATTTTCCATACCACCGACGGCCTGCCCTT
>CAYHRN010000041.1:0-6893 GCA_964359155.1 uncultured Gammaproteobacteria bacterium
GGGGAGGTTTGGCACCTCGATGTCGGCTCATCGCATCCTGGGGGTGTAGAAGCTACCAAGGGTTAGGCTGTTCGCCTATTAAAGCGAAACGTGAGCTGGGTTCAGAACGTCGTGAGACAGTAGAATTTTGTCTCTATAGAGACAAAACTGACCGTGCTGTCTTTAAATTCGACTAAATGCTGGAAAATCTGTAATACCTCCAAGAATGGAGATTAGGAGGTTGAAGTATCTCACACTATGCTCTATACTTTTAATATGTAGAGTATGCAGCATGACAATGTGTTGAGTGCAGACAATCAGCAGGGAAGATTATTGCATCAGATATCACCATGGTATGTGACGGGATTTGTGGATGGAGAAGGTAGTTTTCATATCGCCTTGTATAAGGATTCTCGTATGAAAACTGGCTGGAAAGTGATTCCAGAATTTCATGTATCTCAACGTGTATCGAGTAAGCACGTTCTTGATGCACTCGCCTCTTTATTTGAGTGCGGATACGTGAAAGCAAATCATAAAACCAATCCATACGACGTCACGTATGTATATGTAGTAAGAGATCGTGATGATCTCATCACAAAGATTATTCCATTCTTCGAGAAGCATCCACTGCAGACAGAGAAAGCACAAGATTTTCGTATATTTACGGATATTGTGCGTCGCATCTCTCATGGTCGGCATCGAGAAGAACAAGGAATGAAGCAAATTATTGCTCTTGCATATACCATGAATGGTGGTGGAAGATATCGAAGAAAAACACAAGAACAGCTGATGCAGTAAAACCCTCAGAGACTATACGTCGAACTCCGAACAGGCTCGGAGAAGATATAGTCCGAACTGTATGGCGACATACAGAGTGTGGCAGAAATGACCATACTTCGCAGTTGCGAATAACAATAATGTCGGTCTCCTATCTGTCGTGGGCGTAGAAATTTGAGGGGACTATTCCCTAGTACGAGAGGACCGGGAATAATGAACCTCTAGTGTACCAGTTGTCCTACCAAGGGCATCGCTGGGTAGCTACGTTCAGCACTGATAAACGCTGAAAGCATCTAAGCGTGAAGCAGACCCCAAGATTAGATTTCATAAGACTCCTTGGAGATTACAAGGTTGATAGGCGATAGGTGTAAGATCCGTAAGGATTGTTTTGCCGCAAGGCAGAGGCGTAATCGTAAGATTATGAAGCCGAATCGTACTAATAAGTCATGTATTGCAACCACTAAGATGCTGAATTGATTTCAGCACATAGTCCTCGTGCTTCCACCGAGTGGGCCACACCCGTTCCCATTCCGAACACGGTCGTTAAGCCACCCAGGGCCCATGGTACTTCCGCTCGTTAATGCGGGGGGAGAGTAGGTCAGTGCGAGGACCATGTGCTGAAGTTGACAGCGTATCTTTTCCATTCTACTATAGGTACACTAACGCGCTCTGCTATGGCGGGTATTCAATCGTATCTGAAAGAGTCGTATGAAGAGCTTCGCAAAGTTGCGTGGCCTACACGACGCGAAACCGTCAATCATACCTTGGCGGTCATTTGTATTTCGCTTGCGGTGGCATTATTTTTGGGTGCGCTTGATTATGGTCTGCAGCTTGGCTTGGAAAAGATTATTGTGAAATAACCCCGCATCCATGGCAAAACAAATTGAAAGTCGAGGACGGCGGTGGTATGCCATTCATACGTATTCCGGGTATGAAGAAGCAGTGGAACGTGGGCTACGGCAGCGTATCGAGTCTTTGGCATTGGAAGATAAAATTTTTAATATTCTGGTGCCTACCGAAAAAAAGATTAAGATTAAAAACGGCAAGCGGCGCGTGGTAACCGAAAAGATTTTTCCTGGGTATGTATTTGTGGACATGAGTGTGACCGATGATAGCTGGTATGTGGTGCGTAATACGCCCCATGTGACAGGCTTTATTGGTACCGGTACCATTCCTACCCCTATAGCGGACGAAGAAATGAAAGCGCTGCAAAAGCGCATGGGCGTAGAAGAGCCTAAGTACAAGATTGATGTGACGGTGGGGGCGCCAGTGCGCATTGTAGATGGGCCGTTTAAAAATTTTGAAGGCAAGGTAGCAGAGCTTGATGAAGCGCATGGCAAAGTAAAAGTATTTGTGAATGTATTTGGGCGCGAAACATCCATAGAATTAGATTTTCTTCAGGTGAAGAAAATATAAACCAGTGGCTCAAATCAAAGATATGGCAAAGAAACTCAAAACAATTATCAAAATTCAACTTCCTGGGGGCAAAGCTACGCCAGCCCCACCGGTGGGGCCTGCGTTAGGGCAGCACGGGCTTAATATTGTGGATTTTTGCCAAAAGTTTAATGAGCAAACCAAAGACCGGCCTGGGGAAATTTTGCCTGCCGTGATTTCGGTATTTGAAGACCGCAGTTTTACCTTTATTTTAAAAACGCCTCCTGCTTCGGCCTTAATTAAAAAAGCTGCAGGGGTAGAAAAGGGTGCGGGCAACCCCTTGCGCGATAAAGTAGGCAAGCTTAATAAGGCAAAGTTGCGCGAGATTGCCGAACGTAAAATGCCAGATTTAAATACCAAAAATGTAGAAGCTGCGATGCGCACTATTGCCGGTACCGCGCGCCAAATGGGGATTGAAATAATTGAATAACTTATGCCAAAGCACGGAAAGAAATATATTGCTGTTGCGAAAGAAGTTGATGCCACAAAAACCTATACTCTGGAGCAGGCACTTGCCTTGGTGAAAAAAACCTCCAAGGTAAAATTTGATGCATCAGTTGAAGTGCACCTTAGTTTGGGTATTGATGTTGCCAAAGGGGAAGAGCAAGTACGTGGCACCGTTTCTTTACCACATGGTACAGGGAAAGAAAAGCGTGTGGCGGTATTTGCCGATGGCCCCAAGGCAGAAGAAGCGACTGCTGCCGGCGCAAGCAAGGTGGGTGGTAAAGAGCTTATTGACCAAATTAAAGCCGATAAAAAACTTGATGGTATTGATGTGGTGGTAGCTACTCCCAAAATGATGCCGCTTTTGGCACCGGTTGCCAAAATTTTAGGGCCACGAGGCCTTATGCCTTCCATGAAAAGCGACACGGTTACCGAAAACATTGGTGCCACGGTGGCAGCCTTAAAAAAGGGTAAAGCAGATTTTCGTAATGACCCAGGTGGCAACTTGCATCAACTGGTAGGTAAAACTTCGTGGGAAGAGGCAAAACTTATTGAAAATGTGAAAGTATTACTGGAGGCCGTGCGTAAGGCAAAACCCGCGAAATCAAAAGGAACTTTTCTTCGTAGTGTGACGGTATGTGCCACCATGGGGCCGGCGATTAGGGTTTCACTCTAAAGCAAGTTTTCAATTTACAGTTCTCAGTTTTCAATGAGTTCTCAATGATCATTGAAACAATGAAAACTTATTGAAAATTGTAAATTGATAATTGAAAACTGGAGATTATGATTCTCTCCGACCGTGACATCAAACAAGCGATTCAGGACGGCCGCATTGTGGTAAGGCCCATGCCCGATTTAGCAGTGGCTTTGGGCCCTTGCGCGCTTGATTTTAAACTCGGAAACGTATTCCGAGTTTTTGAGTATAATAAGCACCCCGTGATTGACCCACGGCAAAAAGATGTATTTGCATCTATTTCCCGTGAAGTTACTTTAAAAACTGGTGACTCTTTTATTATTCACCCAGGTGAACTGGTCATGGCAACTACTGAAGAGTGGCTCGAGCTTAGTAACGATCTTATTGGCCGTTTAGAAGGCCGCAGCAGCCTTGGGCGTATTGGCGTGATTGTACATTCTACTGCCGCACGGTTCGACCCAGGGTGGCGCGGTAAGCCCGTGCTCGAGCTTGGCAACTTGGGCCGTATTCCGGTAGCACTGTACCCAGGCATGAAAATTTGCGCGTTTACGTTTGAACAATTGTCGAGCCCCTCTGAACTTACCTATACTACCCGCGCTTCTTCGAAATATATAGACCAGAATAGCCCCTTGGGCTCGCGCTTAGATCGCGAGGAACATTAATTTTGTATTTTGGTAGCCGCAACCTTTAGGTTGCGTTTTTTATTGATCGCAAGCTAAAGCTTGCGCCTACCCAAATCCCTCTTTAAGTTCTCCCTTTGGCAAAGGGAGAAAGCAAGAGGGATTTTATTTTTCCCCTTTCCCCCTTTGAAAAAGGAGGAAGCAGGGGGATTTGTTCTCTTAATAAAAAAAGAAGCCTGGTGCGAGACAGGCTTTGGCGATGCACCGGTTTCCCTAGTACATCAGCGTATCTCGCACTCAGGCCCGTCACCCTCTTCGGGCGCTTCGTGATCCTTTGCGGTCAACAGGTGCCCCATTGAAGTGGGGCATAGTCCTTGTATCCCGCGTGGACCGCCCTCCGTGCGGGAGGGCTTTGAAGTAACCCCTCGGCACCACACACAGGAAGGGCGTACCCTCCTGTGTGCACACCGCCGAGGGGCATTTGGTGTGGGATTCAGTTGTCACCAATGGCCGATTCTTCGTTTTTTGGGAGGATCCACGCTTAGATAGCGTGTCCTCCTCTCCCATTGGCCACAGAGACCTCCTTTCTCGTGAGGGTGAATTCAGGGGGCCACGAAAAATAGTTATTTAACATAATAATAATAATCTGTCAATCTCGTGGATTTTTTATTTGTCTGCTAACATTATCTACAGATTTACACAGATGAGTGACAGATGCTCACCGATCACAGATGCATACAGATCTGTTAAGAATCTGTGACCTGTACCCATTTGTCATTAATCTGTGATTATCTGTTTATATGAAAATACGTATCAAGCGCTTGCGCGCGGATATTGCGCTACCTGAATATAAAACGCCTGGCAGTGTGGCGTTCGACCTTGCTATTGCCGATGATGCCACGATTGCCCCATGGGAGATAAAGCTCCTTGGCACGGGGTTGGTAGTGTGTACGCCCCCGGGGTATATGTTGATGATTGCCTCGCGCTCTTCAACTTCCATGAAGTTTGGCTTACAACTTGCCAACTCGGTAGGTATTATTGACCAAGATTATTGCGGGCCCCAAGACGAAGTGAAGTTGCAAGTACGTAATATTACCGACAAGCCAGTTACGGTGCCCAAAGGCACCCGCCTTGCGCAGGGAATATTTGTGAAAATTGATAAGGCAGAGTTGGAAGAAGGAGAGTTGCAACAAGAGTCGCGAGGAGGATTTGGAAGTACGGGGCACTAAAGCAGTTTTCAATTTACAGTTTCCAGTTTTCATTGAATGATTCAATTGTTCAATGTTTCATTGAGAACTTATTGAAAATTGAGAACTGAAAATTGATAATTATTGTCGCTGATATGCTCAAGGTTTCTCTTCTCGAAAACATCTCTCCCGAACAAACTGCGGTGGCCTATAGTAAGGCCAGCCGTGCTTCCCGCCTGCAGGCGCCTGGAGCGCCAGCGACTGGCGGGCAGGTGCGTGGCATAGAAGATATTGCCAAGAACCTTACACCAGCACAAGCCGCTGAATTTTTAAAAAAGTGGGTGGTGGAAGAACGCCATATTTCGATCGCCGAGCACATACCAGTGTCGCTCTTTATAGAAGATGTACCGCTTATTGTGGCCACATGGCTTGAACATTTCCCTGGCGTTGCGGCACTCGCGCGCGCCACACGGCATGTAAAGGTCTTACGCGCGTACTATGTGCCGCCCCCTCATGCGCATATTGCGCAAAAGCCCGACATTTTTAATACGTACAAAGTAACTGCGGAAAGCTTGCTGGATAGTTACGAACGCACGCTTCCCATTTTAATGCAGCATATGGCGCCTACACGCGCGTATGAAGTAGCGCGGTTATTACTGCCCTTGGGTACGCTGACCAATGTAGCTATCACCACCAATGCTGCGGTGTTGCTCAAAGTACTTGCAGAAGGCGTAGTCCATCCTTTGCGTGCCCTACGCGATAGTTGTGAAGAAATGCGCAAGGTGGCTGCGCAAATTGCGCCGACATTATTCGGGGAATACCCCTCTCCCCAGCCCTCCCCCGCAAGGGGGGAGGGAGTAATTTCTAGTCCTCGCCTCTCCCTGGACGGGAGAGGCATGCCCGACTCTGGTCGGGCAGGTGAGGGTGTCTCCGTATTGGGAAGCTCACCGAGCACAGACGAGCGTCATTCCTTCTTCACCTTCGAACTCTTTCCTGATTTTCCTACCCTTCGCGACTTATTGCATCTTAAAAAAGGAGTACTTACACTTACCCCCTACACCACGGCGTACGATGTAGTGCTTCCGAAAGAAGTGCATGACCTTGGCTTGGTAGATGAATTTTCTGCCACACTGCATAAGGCTGGTTTTGCGGAAGAGCGTATTGCCTCATTCCACGCTCATGCGGCACAACACCTTATTCCCATGGCATTCCGCCAACGCGTCTTGCTTACGTTGAGTAAGCAGGATATGATAGACATACAAGCCCACATGGAGGAAGAAAATGAGTCTGAAGAATTTTTAGCCATGTGGCGTATTCTTTATGCTGCAGCGTCCCAATAGTGGTACTTTTATTGCCTTTGAAGGCCTTGATGGTTCTGGAAGTTCTACCCAAATTGCATTACTTGCCGATGCTTTAGAACAACAAGGCTACAAAGTATTAGTAGTAAAGCAGCCCAGCCCCAATATTATTGGGGGGTTGATTCGCGGTCAACTTACGCACGACTGGCAAACTTCCCCCGAATGTTTACAATTACTATTTGCTGCCGACCGCGCGCATCAAGTGGAGCGTGAAATTATCCCTGCACTTACCAATGGTGCGGTAGTGATTACTGATCGGTATTTGTATTCTTCGGTGGCATTTGGTTCGGTAGATGGCCTTGATAAAGAATGGTCATGGGCTATTAATAGTAAAGTGCCCTCCCCTGATATTGTGATATTATTGAAGGTGGCGCAAGAAGAAAGCATGGTACGGCTTCAC
>CAYHRN010000042.1:0-6884 GCA_964359155.1 uncultured Gammaproteobacteria bacterium
AAATCAACCCGACCGAAACCAGCCACCACAAAAAAATTCGCCCCTCCCTTGCCCCGACCTACGCAGCCAACGCGGCCTTAACGATGATGATTCCGCTGCTGGTACCGATCCGGGTAGCACCGGCAGCCTTCATCTTAATGAAATCCGGCAAGGTCTTGATCTTACCGGAAGCCTTGACGCCGGCCTTGTCACCGACCACCTCCTTCATGAGACGCACCACTTCTTCCGTGGCCCCGCCAGGGCCGAAGCCTGTGCAGGTCTTCACGAAGTCGGCACCCACTTCCAGGCAAATCGTGCATGCGAGCCGGATCAGATCCAAGGTGAGAAAATCCGTACAGAGAATCACCTTCACGATAGCTCCCCGGGCGTGGGCGAGCTTCACGATTTCAAGGATCTCATCCCGTACATAGTCAACGCTGCCCTCCATCAGCTTGCCTACGTTGATGACGGTATCGAGCTCACGAGCACCACAGTTAAGCGCCCACGTGGCTTCGAATACCTTTACCTCGGTAGGCATGGCACCCAGCGGAAAGCCTATTACGCTCGCCACAGGGATGCTACTTCTCAGTTCCTGGAGACGCGCCACACAGTGGGGAACCCACCCGGAGTTAACGCACGCCGACGCGAAGCCATAGGCCTCGGCTTGATCGCAGACTTCCTTAACTTCGAACCACTGCGCGTCGGGCTTGAGAATAGTGTGGTCGATAACCCCTGCAATCTCAAGGACGTTCATCCGTTCAACCCTCCCTAGAGAGTAAAAAGAACGAAAACATTTCCCAGGAACATCCCAGGAAATGGTGCGCGTACGGTCGCGACACATTGTTCACGCTACTAAATATGCAAAAAAAAAGCAACCCGCCTAACTTCGCCACAAGGGCGAATTTAAGCGGGCACGCTTTTATCAACTGTCTCTAGTTAGAAAAACCTTACGATTTAAAGCAGCATTCCCCGGCAGGCTTATTGCTGCCACAAGCACACATTTCCTCGGCCTTGCAGCAACTCCCTGCCTTACTGCCACTGCCGCAGGCACAATCCTTCATCATCTCTGCCTTTTTTGCTTCGTCCATAGTAATGGCTTATTAATATGTTATTTTTTGCAACACTTACACATACCGGCCATCATGCACTTTAACCCTGCCAAAATCACTAACACGGGCCAAGTATAACCAACGGCCATTTCTGAAATCCAGCCCATGGCACCGGCTAAAAACACTGCACCACCAATAACCACTAACGCACCAACGGCCTTGTGGCACATACAACTACAACCACTCTTGCTTTCACATGATCCACATTCTTTCATTGAAGAATCCATAAAATTTCGCTTGTTAAAATTAATAAATTTAGCTAAGCGACCTTTTGTTCTGGGCCTAGTATAGCCCCTTCCAGGTATAAAAACAAGGGGATTTGTTTGCGCGCTTCGTTTTCGGCTTTTGCTTTGGCACCCACACTATGTTTATGCGAATTCCACTCTTCCAAGCGCGTGAGGGCAAACCCTGCCGTGTGAAGTGCTTTCATATAATACTGCAATGGCCGGTGAAACGAAACGGTATGTTCACTGGGCTTTGCGCCAGGGTGCATGGCAATTTTTACTTTTGATTCCGAAAGGTAGGCGTCGATACGACGATATTGTACGCGATTTATTTCATCATACCCCCAGCTACTGGCCTTGGAGATACGAAATGCTGGATGATTCAACACAAGAGACAAAATGCCATTGGGTTTCAGTACACGTTTGCACTCGGCCAAAGTGCCAGCCACGTTTTCAATATTTTGTAAGGCAAGAATAATCACTGCATGGTCCACGCTTTGTGCATTCAATGCAAAAAGGTCATGCGAGGGCGCCACCACATACTGAATTTCTGGCGAAGAATTTTTACGAGCAGTTTCAATAAGTTCAGGAGCAATATCCACCCCTGTCACCTTGGCGCCGACCTCATAGAATGCACGGCTAAAAAACCCTTGACCACAGGCCAAATCCAGCACGGTTATGCCGGGCTGGAGCTGTAATAATCGAAGGATATTGGGCAATATCACGCTTCGTTGGTACGAATCGTGCTCCCCTTCCAGCAACTCGTTATACCAAGGGGCTACATGCCCCCAGGATGTGATAGTTTTCTTCATATAAGTACGCTATACTAAAGCTCATGTAGTATATAATCAAATACCCTATGAACACAATGTGGGTTACCAAAGTAGGTACGGTAAGCTCTTTCGTAGTACTCTTAGCCTTACCCGCAGGTGCCGCCACCACAAAACCCTTGCCCTCCCTGAACGCAGGGTCGCTTGAAGACCTTATGAAAAGCGCGCAGCAAATGCAAGGCGCGGCTATGAAACTAAAAGACGATGTGCTGGCCCACCCTGATGTGCAAAAAGTATTGAAAGATAAGGACCTGGCAAAACTTTTGAAAAATATAAAAATTCCCACCAATGAAGTAGAGGCACTAAATACTTCAGAGGTTATGATAAAACAAGCTCGTAAAAAAATCGGCGAGAAAAAATACCAGGAACTCATGAAAAAAATTGCGGACGCACGCGCAAAGATAAAAGGTAATGCAGGGAAAGCTATTGCAGGTGCAAAGGCACAGGCCCTAGAAGCATTAAAAAAAGCCATGAAAAGCCCTACCCTCTCCTCTACACAAAAAGCAGAACTTGCGAAAAAACTGAAAGAACTACAAAGTAAGTAAGAAATAAGACGCTAACCCGTGTTTTCATGAAAGGTCGAATAATAAAAATAACATAATCTTAAAACTCATTATTACTCTATGCAAAAACAACTTATTGCCAGTATTGCAACCTTTTCCTTACTTGCCTCTATGCTGCCCGTAGCCGCACAAACCACGGATACTTCCAGTAGCACATCCACCTCAACTAGTACCAGTACAGGCATGACAAATACCACAGCTCCCACGGCGCCTGTTCCTACACCCACACCAAGCTTGAAGGATCGGCTTAAAGCACTTGATGCTAACAAAAAAGCAGTGCGTGAAGAAGCAAAAGGCAAAATTGATGCCATGAAAAGTGAGGCTAAGACATTGCGCGAAGCTGACAAAGCAGAAAAAACAGCAGCTGTCAGTGCAGCACTTGGCTGCGTAGCCCCTGCAGTGGAAGTTCGTGAAGTTGCATTATTGGCCGCCGTGGATGCTTATAGCGCCGCCGTAAAAACTGCCCTCACCGCGCGCAAAGATGCCCTGAAGGCTGCCTGGTCACTTACCGACCCTAAAGCATTAAAAGCAGGCGTAGAAGCTGCATGGAAAGCATATCGTGATGCGCACAAAACTGCGCTCAAGACTAAGCAAGAAGCCGTACGGGGTGCCTGGAAAACATTTGAAGCTGCCCGCAAAGCATGTAAAGCCCCTGGCGTACGTTCAGAAAATTCAGGTGCCGATGCACAGTTGTAGCAAGCACAGATTATCACAGATAGAATACAGATATACACAGATGCAAAAAGAGGTGGCCTAAAAATATGGGCTACCTCTTTATCTGTGAACTGTAAAAATCTGTTACCTATCTGTGGGAATCTGTATATTATTGTATTTCGTATCGCAAGGTCACGGTCACTTTCACGTCCTGACTCCCGGGTTCAATAGTAGGCATAGCAGGCGCCATATCGGCATTGCCCCCACCCATGCCATAGGCCTTTTCCATATACGCAAAGGGTGGCGTAAACCCACCTTCATCAATACTCAATAATCGCCCCACAGAAAACCCACCTGCACGCGCAATAAGCTCTGCCCGTTGTTGCGCTTTTTGTATGGCCTCGGTACGCGCAGCATCTTCCAAAGTACGCACATCATCAACTTTAAACTGTAGTTGGCTCACCGTGTTGGCACCCTTGCCAATCACGCCACCTAAAATATCACCCGTCTTAGTGAAATCACGCACTTTCACACCTACACTTTGCCGCACGGTATAGCCCACAATATCAGCAGGTGGACATGCGCCCCCAGCCTTGGGGCAACTATAGTACTGATACCGGGGCTCTAAACTATATTGCTCGGTTTTAATATCTTTTTCCTCCACGCCACTTTCTTTTACAAATGCAATGGCACGGTTCACCTTGTCGATATTTTCTTTCTGCAGCTTGGCAATGTCGTTACCGCCTTCAGTCACCACACTAAAACTAAACTGCGCCACGTCCGGAATTCCTACGGCTTTACCCTCGGCGGTGGCGGCAAAGCTTCTAAAAGAACTTGGCTGTATGCTTTGCGCATAGGCGCGCACATAGGTATGCAGTACCCACGCTGCCACCAAAAGAAACACCATCACCACTCCCCCCAACGCACTTTTCATGGTTTGTGTCATATAGTTTTTAATTACATACTACCCTCTCTACAATACCGCTCCTTGATAATGGTTGCAAGTTACAAAATCCCTCTTTAAATTCTTCCCTTGTAAACAGGAAAAAAGAAAAAGGAATTATAGTTTTAAAAAAAGAGGGCGGACACCAGATGCTGCTGCACCTGGGCCGCCCCCGGACGATCAGAACTGGAAAAGTTAGACCGCCGACACGGAAGGACACACTTCCATCATGCGACCACCGTGCGTGACGTAGCCAACATGCAAGGATCCAGGCCCGGACGCGCAGCAAAACACTCCTTTCCCGTCCACGTGGGCATCCAGTGCACGACGCTCCTCCTTAGACACTTCGTATCCGGTACGAAGCCAACAGCAGGTCGAGAAGTCGAGCACGATGCCCCGACCTTGCAGGGCCCACCAAGCAACCGCATACTCGACCAGCGCAAGTAGCCGCTGCGGAGCAGAAGTCGCGCTTAATACCGTCCAGGATTTCTGAAGACGCAGGCAGCCAGTGGCACACTCCACCCACATCCAGTACGGGCACTGCAGCAAGTCCGTGTCCCACTGGATCTTGCGGCGGTCCTCATGCGCCACCGTCCAGTGACCCTCCTGGCGCACCGCCTTCATAAACGACTCATACCACTCTATACTGGACTGGAAATTTTAGACAGGTGTATCATGAACAAAAATTATGCGTACCCTCGTCAATCCCCATCAAAAAGCCGCCATTGCCTTGGCGGCTCTCAAAGAAGATAAAACCCTTACGGAACTTGCCTCGGACTTCCAAGTCCACCCTTCCCAAATTAGTGACTGGAAGACCGCGCTTGCAAAAGAAGCCCATACCCTGTTTGAGCCCTCTCATACCAGCAAAGAAGAACAACGCATCGCCGAACTCGAGCGCATGATTGGTCAACGGGAAACCGAGATTGATTGGTTGAAAAAAAAATTGCGTATCCCTACCCCATAAGGAACGACTATCGTTCATTGAAAAAGACCATCCTTCCCTCAGTATCAGCCGCCAGACCGCACTGGTAGATATTTCCCGGGCAAGCCTGTACTACGTACCTCGCCCCCAAGATGAGAATATCCGTATCATGCACGCCTTAGATACGCTCTACACGGACTATCCCTTCTTTGGATCCCGTCGCATGCGGGGAGCACTTAAGGATGCGTACGGGATAGAAATCTGTCGGGAACATGTGCAGCGCCTCATGCGGACTATGGGGATTGAAGCGGTCTATCCGCATCCCCGTACCAGCATCCCTGCGGAGGGTCATCACATCTACCCATATTTACTGCGTAATCTTGAGATTACGAAACCCAATCAGGTCTGGGGCACGGACATCACCTACATCCGGATTTCGCAAGGATTCTGTTACTTAACCGCGATCCTAGATTGGTTCTCGCGTACGGTACTCTCCTGGGAAGTTTCAGAAAGAATGGAAACTTCCTTCTGCGCCACGTCGTTGCGCAGTGCCCTGACCCGCGCGGTCCCCGAGATCCATAATTCAGATCAAGGGGCGCAGTTCACCTCAGAGGAGTATACCAATATCCTGGCAACGCGGGGTGTCAGCATCAGTATGGATGGCCGCGGACGGTGTATGGACAATATCTTTACGGAGCGCCTGTGGCGTACGGTAAAGTATGAGGATGTGTATCTTAAAAAATATCGTACCTTAGAGGAAGTGCGGGAAGGACTTGCGAGGTACTTCACCTTCTACAATCTGCAACGTCGTCATCAAGCCTTAAACAACAAAACACCCGCGCAGGTCTACTGCGCGGGGTAGGAACAAAGGGGTTCGTGGGTCAAGATCACGCCTGATCATTTCAGGCATCATCTTGGCTCACGAGCTTAAAGGTCGAACTATCTTAAAAAATTCATGAAATTGCCTTACAAGTTGTCTTGACAAAGCAGTCCAGCTTACTCGCGGGTGGTGCCCCCGATGCAGACCAACGCTTGAGGAATTACGCACTCGGTCCGACGCCGGAACTCACGATTCGAGCAAACGGGCTTCGGCACTATAACAGGAATCCCGAGACTCCAATACCATTCCTGGTAGAATTGCCTGGCCTCCTCGGCCAAGTAGCGCTTGGACTGTGGCTGCTTGCCAGGGACAAACTGGCGTCTCTCAGCGATTGCCTGAATTCGCGGCTTAGCCCAATCCCATGTGGGATTCCCCTTGAGAAGCCGCCGCATGAGATCACCAACAACCGCCTTGATTTCGTCCTGCTCTGTCTTAGACCGTCTCATTACGATCCTCCTAAACGGATGCCTATGTGACGCCACTGATATGCGTCAAGACACCCAGTAGGTGATTGCACTCAATCACCGGCCTTGCCTCTGGCGCCATGCATCCAAACACAGCAAAAACCAGGGCAAAGACTCTGGTCTATTTTAACCACGTTTAATAACTTCTGTCAAACTTTGACAGTAGCGCAGCCACGATAAAAAAGCTATACTGGAAATACTATGAATACTACCCTCGCCCTCTTTGAGGACTACCAAATCCGTCGCGTCTATGACGAAAAAACCGAAACCTGGTTTTTCTCAGTGGTAGATATTATACGCGCGCTCATACAACAAC
>CAYHRN010000043.1:0-6738 GCA_964359155.1 uncultured Gammaproteobacteria bacterium
CCTTGTCCAAATCCCCGCCCCCCAGACCCTGCGGGTGCTTTACAGGGAATACCATCGCCGCCTGCGCCAGGCTCGGCGATAGCCTTACCCCCATCACCCCCAAAAATACTGGCCATAGTAATCTTCATATCCTTGGAAGCCCCAAGAATACGTAAGGGCTGCAAACTAGCACTTGCATCACCCCCACGCGCGGTAGCGTCGCCACCTTTTGCCGTAAGGGGGCCTTGCTTGCCACGTGCCCATGCCTCACCACCAATACCACCTTTACCAGGGTTTACATTCAATACCCCGGCGCCTTTCATAGAAATCATGTCAGCCTGCAAAGCAAGGCTTCCTGGAAGCCCACCTGCACCACCTGCAGCAATACCGGGGTCACAATTCCCCACGGTTATTGCGGCACCACCCTTACCCCCATCACCCAAATTAGCATTCACGACCCCAATAATACTTATCGTGGGAGCAACTATCATCACACGTGACGCATCGCCACCCTTGCCGCCACGAGCATTACAACTTTTATTAACATCATCAGTACCCGCAGCACCGTCAGCTCCCTCCAGAGTAAAGTTAGGTATAATAAGTTCTCTCCCTTTTGAAAAATAAAACATCACCAAGGGCGACTGGCCTTGCACTAAAGGCTTTATTCTCACCGTGCCACCAAGCCCCGCACCTACGGTACGCATTTCTTGAGCATGTACCGCTTGGATAAATGTCAGCGGAGAAGACGTCTGGATAGTCTGCGAAGCATCATCGGTAACCCGTATATCGCCATTCGATTCCAGTAGGGCGCTTTCACCCATCGCAAAGGCTCCTTGTGCCAATATGGCAATACCGGCATCACATGCAATACTCCCTTGAATAGTGGTCGCTCCTCCTACCGCAAGATTAAGTAAACCTTCTTCGCAGGTGAGGGAACCCTCGATGATAAGATCTTTTTGTACCGTAAGCGTGGCGTTGTTTTTGAACACCATGGTAATTCCTTTGGGCACCGTATAATCTCCCGCAATCACCGTATCTTTCTCAATCACCTCAGCAAACGGAGCCACGGTAGGCTTCATAAACCAATAGAAACCTCCGCCTACCACAAGCAGCACGATCACTCCAATAATATATTTTTTCATAGGTATTTTTTATACTGTATTCTAAATCTTATGCGCTGCGAAGTCAAAACTACCCTGGTATTGCCAAAACCTATATTTTCCCGTATTCTAGATCATAGTTTGGAATTTGGATTTTGTAATTTGTAATTTCATCAATCAATATGGGTTTACCTGGACATCGCCGTACCAGTAGTCACAAGCGCCGTCGTGCGGCGCATTTTGCATTGGTTATTAAATCCGTCACCGCGTGCCCCAATTGCAAGAAAAAAATACTTCCTCATCGCGCCTGCCCCTATTGTGGCATGTACAAGGGCCGACAAGTGATAAAAATGCCGACCCCTAAAAAATCTTCTCAAACAAAAAAGTAATTCGTGAGTAGTTTGTTCTTTGTATGAGCACCCGCCACCTTGGCCGTTCTGTGGTATTACAAACCCTTTTTGAATGGGACTTTAATAAGTTGCCCGCGTCTTCCTTGCCGCAACTTCTTGCCCACAATCAGCAACAGTTTGCCCCAGGGCTTGCCGATATGGCGTTTGAAACGCATCTTTTGCAAGGGGTGCTAAGGCATCAAGGCACCATTGATACGCTTATTGTTGAGTACGCCCCCGAATGGCCTTTAGCGCAAATTACCACGGTAGACCGGAATGTGCTGCGTATTGGCATGTTTGAACTGGTATACGACCCCAGTATTCCTGCACGGGTGGCGATTGATGAAGCCATTGAACTTGCCAAAAGCTTCGGCGGGCCTGCCTCGGGCCGTTTTGTAAATGGGGTGTTGGGTACGATGTATAAAGAAAGAATGGAACGAGGCGAAGTGAAGGAGATAGATAAAGAAGCCACTAGCCACTAGTTTATGGAAAAAGACTTTGCACAACTTGCTGCCAAACTGGGCTGTACATTCAAGAATCTCGACTTACTGCAACAGGCCTTGGTGCACCGCTCGTACTTAAACGAAAACCCAAATTTCCGTTTAGCCCATAATGAACGCTTAGAATTTTTAGGCGATGCCGTGCTGGAATTTGTGGTGACAGAATTTTTGTACAACAAATACCCCAACCCCGAAGGCGAGCTTACGAATTGGCGTGCAAGCTTGGTAAATGCCAATACCCTGGCCAATATTGCAAGCGAGCTAGGATTGCAGGAGTATTTATTCCTTTCTCGTGGCGAAACCAAAGACACGGGCAAAGCACGGCATTATATTTTGGCCAATGCGTACGAAGCAGTGTTAGGGGCCATTTATTTAGATCAAGGCATTCGTGCCTCCAAAAAATTCATTACTACCAATCTCCTTCCTAAATTACCCGGCATCTTGGAACATCGGCTGTACCAAGACCCCAAAAGCACCTTCCAAGAAATGGCGCAAGAAAAACACACCATTACCCCCACCTACAAAGTCATGGATCAATGGGGGCCCGACCACGCTAAAAATTTTAGAGTGGGCGTATACCTCAACGAATCTTTGGTTGCCACCGGGGAGGGCAGCAGCAAACAAGAAGCCGAAGTAAAGGCAGCAGAGCAAGGATTAAAAGCAAAAGGGTGGTGATACAAAAGAGCTCCCGTGGTGAAACGGATATCACGACAGGCTTCGAACCTGTTATTGGGGGTTCGATTCCCTCCGGGAGCATTTACTCAACTATTGAAGGCGACGACGCTGATCTTGCTGCCACTGCATTTCTTTACCAAACAAGTAGCCCCATGCATCCTGCAAGCTCTCGGTGAGAGGCTCCACAATGTAAGTATCTACGGCAGATACAACATCATTCCCAAGACCAGCAAGGCGAGCCCACAGACTTAGTTGTTCTTTGCTGAGTTCTAATGTCACTTTTCCGGTTTTTGTATCCATCACCAATACATATTTAATCGTGGCACCGGCCCCTGCATCTTTCACCCTTACCTGCACCGTTACGTTTTCTTGCTCCTCATTGCCAATAATCTGAGGCTTGAATGTGCCATTTTTTATCTGCCGCGCTTGATTAGAGGTTAACTCTAAGATTCCTCCGACATCTGTGGTAAGGTTTACTGGCTCACCGGTTACCTGATTGATCATGGCAATGCTCACGGTCGCAGACGAAGCAGCACTTGATGCGCCAGAACCTGCGTTTCCACTGCTGCCACCCCCAGACGTGGTAACTGTCGCAGCAACTTCTACCACGGGACCCGAGACACCTACACTCTCTCTCATAACGCCTTGACTAGTACTTCCTGATACTTGAGAATCCTCATCAGGACAATTATTATTAAGGAGCGTTAAACGAATACTCATAATTTGATCTTTTACTGCCGCTACAAGGCCTTCCAGAAGCGCAGTCTTACCGTTTTCAGGGGTTGCTTCCATTTTTGCCAATTCTGCTTGTAACTTTTTAAGCTGCGCATGTAAATCTATGCAAGGATCTTGTACGGCTGTAGTATCAGAATTTCCTGTGGTAGTCGTGCCGCCCTCAATAATGGGTGGAGGAAGTGGGCACTTTGCTACCACCATTTGATCATACAAATCAGTCCTTTCCTTATCCGTCAATTCCCATTTTGCTTGGTTATTCGGCGCATCCCCCAAGCTGTTCATAGACGCAACTTTAGCGTCATAGCGTTGCTGAAGCTCTCGGCATTTGTTGGGGTCATACGTACCGTTGGGACCCGTTAAGATGGTAAAAAAATTCAGCGCAGCCTCATCACTCGTTGTCTTATTCACAGATCGTTGATCCTTCATACGCATAGTGCCATTTGCCATTTGAAAACTGACATCAAAACTAAGCGTGTCGCTCAATGCCGCTGCAGAAGCTACCGTACACATTGCCAAACCAGGAATGGTGGTATCACAATCTGCTCTTTTCTTTCCCACTGCAACAGAAGCTAAATTAGCATCCTTAAGATAAGGAATGGCAAAAGTTGTTTCATATTTACCATCTTTATTACGGTACGAATACGCAGAAGCCAAGGTTTCTAGGCTTTTAGGAAACTCGGGAAGGGTAACCTTTTGTTGCTGCGTTACCTCTTGATTTTTGCCCTTTTCATTTTTTACCGTAGCCGTACCGCTCACCTCAACATTGGTGCTTCCATACTGTAATAAATAAGAGAGGGGCAACATCATGCTTACTTTGTAGCCCTTGGTAGTACCAGTTGTCGTAGCATACGAAGTAGAGCTACTGCGATCGCCTAAAAATAGCTTTAAGGGAACTCCCGCGAGTACCTGTTCTTCTGTGATGGCCACTCCCTTCTCATTCGTTGTTGTTGTCCTTTTGATTAAATTAGCAAGGACGCTCACCGTGGTAAAAGTAAACCTCTGCTGGCCCCCTTCTTGGAGATTTTTATTTATTTCGTCGTTCTCCTCATCCGCGGGTACATCTTTTGTCATATCACGCGGTGTTGGCGGTTGAGGCATTATTTTTTGTAACTCCTCTATACGTTGTGCGATGCGTTGTGCTAGTTCTGCTGTTGCAACCTTCCCATCTTTACTGTAGACCACGCGCTTCTCGGTGCTTGTTATAGTAGGAAAATTAGTAGTGGGATCAGATAAACGCGTGACAGGCGTCGTAGGGGTGGTCGGCAAGGGGTCCAACTTTGCCATTTTCTGCTCCAACATCTTTTTAATCATGGCTTTTTGCTCTGCAGTAAAAGGTTTCCCATCTTTCGTGGCTACCAAAAAATCAACCTGACCAATAGTGCCACCATGCAATGCGCCATTCATTTCCCCAGGGCCACGTGCATTCAATGTACCCTTTATGGTAGAAGGGGTAGTATTTGCGGCAGCCTCAACGCCATCAAAGGTAGCAGTGTTGCCATTCTCATCTTTGACAATGCCGCGAATGCGCACAATGCCATCAGGGCCCACTTCTTCTTGTACCCACCCCGCACCATGATCAGGATCCTCCCACCAGTGACTCATTTTTCCGCCTGCCCTTTCAAGGGCATTTTTTAGCTGTCGCTGACTCGCTTTTGCAGTAGCTTCTTCTGCCTTCTTGATTATTTCATCTTCGCGTTGTTGGTCTTCTTCTTTTAATTGCTTATTTCGCTCTGTCTCATACGCACGGTCATCACGCGCCCTGGCATTGCTCGCATTACCCCTGGCATCAGATGCAGCATGGGCAGCTTCTGCGGCGGCAGATTCTGCGCCTGGCGCATTTCCACGCACTGCTGCACGGGCGGCAGCATCTGCCGCACGCTGCGCCTTGGCTGCAGCCGCATTAGCAGCTTTCCGTTCTGCCTGTGTTGCCGAGCTTGAAGCATTTACAATATCAGCATTACGCTGCGCATCAGCGGCATCTTTTTTCGCTTGTTCGGCAGCAGCTTGGGCTTTAGCTTTATGCGCCTCATCTTTTATTCTTGCTTGCTGTTCGGCATATTCTTGCTCTTTTTCCTCTTGTGCACGACGCTTTGACTCTTGTTGGTCATTAAAATTTTTTTCGGCTTGTTCGCGCTTGGCAGCTTCCTCCTCAGCTTTTGTACACTTTCCAGGATTCCGAAAACACCACCACCAAGACCCACGCTCCACAGGAGGAGATTTTTCCACCCCACCACCTTGTAGCTCTCGTCCACCTGATGTTTTATTCAATTCATCTTCTAACTGACCGCCAAGATCCCATGGCATTCTTTGGACTACAACTATTGGCACTTGAGGAATTTCCATACGCACCTGGCCGACACCACCAGAAAATTGCGCAAAGGCAAAATTATTCAACGGTACTAGTACCAAACTTGCAAGCACCAAACCCATCACAAACCGTGTTCGTAAAAATGCGGACATAATTTTTTAAAGTTAGATTAACAAAGAAAAATCGTGCGGGCCTGGATTCCCGCATACGCGGGAATGACATTACGGGGTGCCTCCGCGATGATCTGCACTTTAAAATCAACATGCTCAATCAAAGCTTTGGTTTGTTTTTGAAATTCTGATGTAATATCGGTATGCAATTGAGACATCTTATGATCCAAACGACCTTCAAGAGATCCCATCTTTTTATCCAAACGCTGTTCAAGAGCTTTGGTCTCGCTCTTGAACACTTTTTTAAGATCTTGATAATATTTTTTAAACGCATCGGCCATACGCGGTTGCTAACCCGAATAGTATAGCATAATTTTCACATGCACACCACGGGGCTGGCCCTCCTAAATTTTGTAGGAGCAAAACTTAGGAGGACTGGAAAAGAATATAAGAGTAGATTATAGTGAGGACACTACGGGCACTTAGCTGAATAAGGGGGCGGTTAGCTCAGTTGGTAGAGCATCGCATTTACACTGCGAGGGTCGTAGGTTCAAGTCCTACACCGCCCATGAGATACCATGCCTATCTGGACTGTATACATTATTTACAGCGGCAAGAGAGACAGATATTATATTGGTGTAACAACCGATATACAACAGCGAGTGAAGGAACACAATACTGGTCTTTCTCCTTATACGAAGGGAGGAACGCCATGGACATTGAAACACAGAGAAGAATTTAAGAGTATTGAGGAGGCATATGGACGGGAAAAATTTTTGAAAAGTAAAAAAAGTAGGAAGATTATTGAAAAGGTTGTGGTTAGTCCCGATGTTCGCCTGTAGGGCGAAATCGGGATCCCGACACCGCAGGTCGTCGGGACTCAGTGGTAGAGCGACTCGTTTACACCGAGTAGGTCGGGGGTTCAATCCCCTCAGCGCGCAC
>CAYHRN010000044.1:0-6728 GCA_964359155.1 uncultured Gammaproteobacteria bacterium
CTACCACATCTCCAACTTGCAAATCAGGTAAACCTCCGGATTCTCCTGCGCCAAATCCTGCATCCGCACTAGGGTTACCGCCATCTTGCCCTTGCTCACCAGATCCACCGCTGCCAAATCCACCTCCAGCATCAGATCCTTGACCACCACTGCCACTATCCCCAAACCCACCCTCACCAAACTGCGCGTAAGTAAAAGATGATAAAAACAACAATCCCCCCATCAACAAGGTAAGAATACTTAAAAAACGAACATGCATAAATAAATATATGTAAAACAATCTACTATGCTTAGTATACTCTTTGCTTATTGAAGGGTCAAAAGAACTTTAATTAAACCATGGCTTTGAGAAAGCGGCTCTAATGCTTTTGCCGTCACCGCACCCACACATTTGAGCTTATCCTCAATAGTTACGCTGGGGCATTTCATTAAAGTACCCGCGGTAGACGATGTGGTAAGAAGATCACCCATCTTAACGATGCCTTGTTCAGTGCTTACTTTTGCCTGCAACTGCCCCACAAGGGCCATTACCACATGCGAAGACGTTGGGGGAAGACCTTGCTCAGTTACGCCACCTATATACCCTGCAGTAGTAGTAACAATACCAGCAACCTTAGGATCGAAAGGCTTCAAAGATTTAGTAAATTTATTTGGTTGCACGCCAATCACCAACACGTCGCCTTGCTCATACTCATGAGCTTTCCCTGCCACAGCCACATACTCACCCAAGTCACTCATACCACTTTGAATACTTCCTCCTGCAGGAGTGCGAAAACCACCCTGTGCTTCAATAACTCCGCGCGCACGAACAGAAGAACCTGTAGTAGCATCGTTAGAGCTTCCAAATACCGCTACGGTAGGATTATTGCTAGGCATAGTGCAGAGCGTATTTGTAGCAAGATTGCCAGTACGACACACCACAAGACGCGCATCCACATCAATAGCACCCTTAGGGTTAGCACCAATACCCATACGACCCGAAAGTATGCCAGTACTTCCAGTAACAATCACACGCCTTGTATCATGGGTAGAAAGTGCCAGCGGGTGATCGGTGTAGGTTCCTAATTCAGGGCCCGTAGCAGGATTATTAAATTTTAATCCACTTGTTCCATTGTGAAATACCACACCAAGGCTCCCTGGTGCATGCTGCACTACTAATTTTGCTCCAAAAAGGGATGCGGTGCCGATTCCCATATTCCCCACAAACCCATTCCCCTTAATATTAAAGCCTCCTGGATCTTGCTGCACGGAAGTTTGATTTTTAATATAACTACCGCCAAGATCGGGAAAATCGCCACTCGTAAGCGTACTCCACACCGGTGCAGAGGCACCCGAAGATTTTAAAAATCCTACACTTCCAGGCAAACGCGTGGCAACACCAGAGGCACCACCGTAAATAATATCACCCACAGCAGTCATGGGGTTGGCCATGCCTCCCCCTCCGCCACCACCCACAATGTCATCCGCACAAGAAGCTGCGGTAATAATACCGCCTTTCACATTAATACCTTTTAAAACTTTTGGTGAAACACACGTAGCAGCGGCTAAATCAATGCCTGCGATGCCTCCAGCACGGTACATACTCGAAGTATTAATATCGCCACCGACATCCAGCTTATACGCTGGCAAAAGAGTTGGTGCGATACCCACATTACCCGTTTCAAGGATAATCATCCTTGTCAGCGTATCGGTCCAAAATTGTAAAGCATGCGCGGTACGAGTGCCAATATAGCTAGGCCCAATACCTAATGCAACCGCAGTTGGTCCACCTCCAAGCGAGGATCGAACTACCATGCCCGTATTACCAGCTGTATTTATATCTAACATTCTCCCAGTAATATCAAGTCCGGGGTCAATAGTCTTTCCTATGTCTAGTAAATTCAAGATACCATACATAAGGCCACTCACTTGACCGCTGCTTTTTCCCACTTGAATATCACCATCTATCATGGCCTTATTGCCAATATGAATATTGCCTAGCTGGGTAAAGCCAGGGCTTACTGTTTGGATCCACACCGGAGGAGGTGGATTGCCCCCTGTGGGGGTGCCAGGTGGAGGCGCCCATTGAGCAGAAACAGGTGCAGCAAGAATAAAAAATATAAAGAGGAAGCTAAACGCAATATTTTTCTTCACCATAGATACTATTTTTTTTAGTATACATGTTTTATCGTACCAACGCCATAGCCAACATAGGCAATACAATCCATACGGCACGTGCGGTGGGGGTAGTAAAGAGTTCTCGAATAAAAGGTGAGAGTATTGCCCCTGATTCAGGCGGCAAAAATGAAAGCACCACACTCAAAAGCAGCCCAACTTGCAGAAATGAAAGCAAAAACACATGCCACCACGCAGAAAGCATCTCGGGCGCGGCGAAGGTATTAAAAAGTGCGGTACGCGATACCAAGAAAAAGACGATCACAAACGAAAGAATGAATAACGCAATACGAATAAGGTAAAAATCAGGGCTGGTGGGGTTTCCCCCCAGTAAGGGGGTTACCAGTGGCGCCACATTCACCACCGCAAGTGCCATGTACACACTCATCATGAGCACAATAAGGCGATTACGCCCCAAGAAAAACCCGTACACCACGGTAGACATCAGTGTGAATAGCACAATAAAAAGGTCCCATGAAGGCGATGCCCAATTGAGCGAGCCCACAAAACCTTGGACAGAATCAAAAATCGACTGAAAGCTTAGTGCGGTGGTTTCCTTAAGACTCGCCAATATAGGCGAAGCCACTTCTGTGGCACTTACTGAGGCTTCTTTGATTGCCTCGGGCGTAGGTAAGGTAATAGGAATGGCCTTATTTAAAGCAAGGATTGAAAACATAGGTTATAGTAATGTATTCCCCTGCATGTCTCGTGGCTTTTCAAGGCCCATTAGTTTAAGTATAGTAGGAGCAATATCGGAAAGGGTACCCAACACGGGTAAAGAATGCCAATCATGAGTAATCGGTGCTCCTTCCCTACCGCCCTTGAAATGCTTGCCTTCAAATTCTTTACTCAGCAGCATGACCGGGACTTTACCAAGGTCAGCATAGGAAGAAGTAATAAGTACGGTGCTGCCGCATGCGAGCATAATATCAATACTAGTATGCACCACACGATCGAGTTTTTCAAACATGAATACCGCTTCCTTTGCTGTGGAGCCTCGTATAAATTCGCCCGGCCATGCACAACTAAGGAGCACAAACTCTGCTTCACACTTCGGTAATGCGGCCGCAGGAGCCTGAAGGAGTTTTATAGTACTCGGGAATGCTCTCCATGTTTCGCCCGTATAAGACTCGTGCTGCTTACCATTAAAAAAATACGTGGCGAGGGGCAATTGTACCGGGTCAAACCACTTTTCTTGCCGCTTGCCCAATGTAGCAAGCACCCCACTTAATCCATTGCCTAATAGTTCATGGCCCTCATCTGCGCGAGAGGGCACGCTTAACAATCCCATGGGATATGTTTGGGCAATATAATCAAAATACGGCGTAGCGGCAGCGTACAAATAATTCGTCTCATGCGAAGGTGCTACCGCAAGCCCATCAAGAATGAAAAGAATCACGCGTTGCATACCGATATAGTATATACTTAATCCTTATGCCTTGCACATGTGGCGAACACGAGCACGACGATAAGGAGGGCCAGGAGTACTGCAGGGTGCATAAAATCAGAAATAAGCCCTGGATTCTGCCAGTCCAAGAAAGTAAAGCTAATAAAGCTTACCAGGGTAATAATGAGGATATCTTTTGCCATAATGAGGTACCAGTAAATTCTACGGTCATGTCTTTAAGGATAATGCCTTGTGGCGCACCGCGCACTTGAGGCGCAGAAACAATAAAACGCAATTTGTGATGTTGTACTTCTAATGGCGCAATATCAAATTGCAAAGGTAAAACGTCGAGAGTACGAAGATCAAATTTCCATGAATGAGGATCATCTCCAACTTGCAGTTTGGGCCCAAACTTGATGGGCACTGCATGAGGATTTTCGTACTCTAGACTCACTTTCACGCTATCAAAGTGGCGTGGCATTCGTACATCCAGGTATACAGGCTCATCAATAATCACAGGGAATGCATTGCGCCGTGTCACTCGGGAAGATGGCACGGGGTCATTCACTAAGGGTGAGACACTGGCAAAATCACGATGCATCACAAGCGTGCCACCAAGGCCGTAATACTGCCATGAAGCAAATGCCAAAAAGAACACCGGGATACTCCACATTACAAACCGTAACAACAATTTCATAGGCTACATGACATCAGGCTTTTTCTTAATCTCTAATAACACCTCTTTTCCGACTACAGGCAAACCGCCCACCACAGCAAATCCAATAGCATCCAGTTGCTGATTCAAAATAATAGAGTCGCGCTCGGGGTTCCAAGAATAATAATACAGTGGTCGCGCTTGTATCAATACAGGAAGCATGGTGCGTAACTTGGGATCATTCATCGAAAACACCACATTGCGCTGTGGCCATAGAAATTTATCATACTTCCCGGCAACAATAATGGCATTAGGTGGCGTAAGACTAAGAACCTTTTCTTGCCGTACTTGATAACCTTGGAGGGTTTCACGAATAGAAAGAAGGCTTATGTCGGAGGCAAAGAGGACAGTGTAGGAATTTAGGGCAAGCATGACACACAGAATAGCATAAATCCCCCTGCTTCCCCCTTTTACAAAGGGGGAATAAAAGGGGGATTTTCCGCGCATAGCTTCAAAAAAATACGCCGCGAGCGGCACCATAAGTATATACAGGGGCAGCCAATACCGCGTATACGAATTGCCCAGCGATATCGCATTTGCATCAGGGTGATCGAAAAATTGCCCACTGCCATAAATAATGCCAAAAACCACTGCCACATACATACATATTCCTGCATACCATTTCTCTTTTGTACTAAGAACCCCCTTCTTCCATCGAGTACCCAATACCCATAACCCAATACCTAGTGGAACGGAGTACCACCAAAATAATTCAACCCCGTAATCTAAGAAATTCTTCAGGGCAAGGCGCGGGTGGAAACCGAAGGGAAGGAGAGAGGAGCTTATAGCATATAGCTTATGGCTTATAGTTGAAGTGGCAGTAGAGAAATCCATTGGTAAAGAGGGGGGGACATACGCAAAAGAAAAAGGGCTGCCGTATAAAAGAGTATTAAAATTCATGAGTACGATAATAGCCAATGCAACAGGCACAAGAAAACTTACGGTAGACCACAATGACTTGCGCCATAGCAAGAGAAAAATCACAGGTGCGAGTAATAGCATGTCAAAGGTGCGAACGAGAAGGGCAAGGCCCAGGAAAAGGCCTGCGAGAAAATAGTTTGTAGTTTGTAGTTTGTAGTTTGTAGTTGGAATTAAAAAATAAATTCCCACAAGCACCAACGAAACAAACAATACATTGTGCATCATCCCCCTACTTGCCCAGTACCAAAATGCAGGGTGCAATGCCAAAAGTACCAGCGAAAAAAATGCGATGCGCTCATTAAAAATGCGGCGCAGAATACCAAAGAATGCCAAAATACCAAATACCGCAAAAAAAGGAGTAAAAAATTCCATCACTGAAAAATGAGAACTGAAAAATGAGAACTGAAGCATTCTTACTAATGTGCCGTAGATAAGTGGCAAGCCAATAAAGCTACCAGGCACATAAAAACCATCGCGGTAAATGACTGATCGCGGAGTAAGGTACTCTGCACCAGGGCCCTGATAGGTGGCGGGAATTTGTAAACTCCCCTGTTGTGCAAAAAAACGCGTAAACACCGCATTCGCATTTTCATCCGGTGAATTAAAAATTGCCATGCCACTCAAGGGTATGGCATAGATCAAGAAAAAAAATCCACTAAATAGAAAAATCCACCATTTGAAATTTGAGCTTTGAAATTTGAAATTTCCTGAGTTAGGCTCCATACGAGAGTACACTCACCAATGCAAGCCCCATCGCAATAACCAACATCAGCGCCGCAACATCAAACAGCACAGGCATATTTAAAAGAATGCCCAAGAGCAATATACTCACCGCCATCACTTCAAGTATCATTTTTATTTTCCCCCAGTTATTTGCCTGCAATACCACGCCCTTGGCGTACGCCGCAATACCACGCACCACTGATAAAGACTCTGCAACAATTAATGCGAATGCAAAATTCCACCCCAAGGTGTGATTGATAAGCACCAAGGCAACGCTGCCAATTAATAATTTATCTGCCGCAGGGTCCAACATTTTGCCTACATTGGTAATTTGATTGCGGGTACGCGCCATGGCACCGTCTATGGCATCGGTAAGCGAGGCTACAAGAAACACTACAAGGCCAAGGGCATATACCTTATACCACAATAATGCCACCACCAAGGGGGTCAGAATAATCCGCACTATAGTTACCTGATTGGGGGTGACAGAACGCGGAATGAACGGTAGGATGGTGGAAGCGAGCAACTTATCCGTTATTTGAGGCATATGTGGGTACTACCTATATTTTTTTCTTTGGTAAGCATACTGGGTGCCATTACCTATTATATCATGCCGCTCACATGGCCAGTGATTGTTGTGGTTGCGCTTGCGGCAGCATTAGGGACGTGGCACCTATCGCGTCGTAGCACCAAGGATGAAGGACGAACCACAGAAAAAATCGTTACCCCTCATTGGTTATTCGCCGGTATCTCGGTGGTGGTATGGGGCATGCTTATGTACACACTCGCAGCGTACAGCACGACGGCTTCTATCCGATCTCCTTGGGA
>CAYHRN010000045.1:0-6694 GCA_964359155.1 uncultured Gammaproteobacteria bacterium
AATTGGGCGAGAAGGCGCGTAAGAAAATTCTCAAGTTAAAGCTCCAATTGATGAGCAAAGGTATTCGTGTGGCTGATGCTTTGTCGAAAGAAGGCTTACGCGCGCAGCTTGAAATTGCTTCACGCATGAAAGTTGCCTATACCATAATTCTGGGCGAGAAAGAAGTGATTGACGGCACCGTGATTGTGCGCGATATGAATGAAGGAGTGCAGGAAATTGTACCATTCGATAAAGTGACCGATGTGGTAAATGCTAAATTGGCTCGCAAGGGTTCACTATAATATATGAAAGGAGGTGTTTTGTGGTAGAAGTACAACGAAGAAAAGGGGAAAGTTTCGAGAGTTTTTATCGCCGCTTTCAAAAGCGTTTGTTTCTGTCGGGAAAATTATTGGAAGCCCGCAAGTCACGATTCAAAAAACCCAAGCCCAGTAAGCGCGATAAAAAAGAAAGTGCACTGCGAAGAAACCACATTAGCGATAAAGTTTCTTACTTAAAAAAGATAGGTAAGTGGGTAGATAAAATGGAGGTTTCAGAGATTTTGAAGCGCTAAGTTATGGCCATTATTCGTGGTATATTACTTTTTTTGAGCGTACTTTCCCTGGGGGGCAGTATTGCCGCAGGTTTGTATTGGAGAAAAGGCATAAAGAACGAAGACGAAGAACAAGTAATGTACGGAAAGCGAGCAACCATTATTGGTGTGCTCGCTTTTCTGGTATGTGGGGGTATTCTTGTGGGTTTGTGGTTGCGTACATCAGCGCCAAAGCCCGTGACGCCTGTTTCTCTTGCTCCATCTACCCACGCACCCCTTTCCCTTGAGGGGAGAGGGCAGGGTGAGGGTGATTTCCTTAATCCCAATACGCCCCCTACTCTTGCCACTGGCCCTATAGACTACCATTACCCCGCACGTGCACAAGAACAAGTGCCATTAAATACCTTGGTAGTGGTGCATACTGCGCAAGACGTGGCAACGTTTACTGAGGGCGATATTGTGGTGAAGGCAAAATCTGGGAGCGACGCTGTATTGCTTGATCGTGTGGCTTTAGCGGGCGATGCGGCCACCATGGCGTTTAAGCCCCATGAGGGTCTTAAACCTCTTACGAGTTACCATGTGAGTCTCAAAGACTACTCATGGGATTTTACTACAGGTACTACTGAGGATGCGACACCACCAGAAGTAGTAAGTTTACAGCCCCAGAGTAAAGATCCCTTACCGCGCAATAGTATAGTGGAGTTTAATTTTTCTGAGCCTGTACTTCTCACAACTTCCGATGCAGTGCAAGTACGCCAGGTGAATATGCCGCCTCCGCAAGTACAAGTTCTCCATGTACCCCCCTATAGCGTAGTTGATGTGCTCGGTCAAGAAGTGTGTGCCCTGAATTCGTGTAAGCAAAAGGTGTACTGTTTTAGTGGTGGCGCAACCTTGCAAGCTGGCTTTAATGCGAATGCCATTATGGATTTTGCAGGAAATTATGTAGTATCCGGCGCTTCTCAAACAGTTGCTATAGGGGATAAGGTTAGTATAGGGAATTCTCCTACTACCATTATTCGCACCGTGCCCGTCGACCTTGCTGCAAGAGTAGACACCAAAGCACCTTTGGAAGTGTGGTTTAGTTCTCTTGTGGCAAAAAGTACCTTGGGCCCCAAGGCTGTCACACTGAATCACCCCGAGGTAAATAGCTGGTCTTCTGCATTTGATACGCCTGACACTGCTGCTACCACGGCCGATACAAGGACCCTGCAACCAAAAGCCACCAAGGTAGTTGTGTGGCATGATCCTTTCAAAACTAAAACGATTTATTACGCCACGGTTGCCGCAGGAGTACAGGATTTATTACAGAACTGTATTGCTCCGCAATAGTGTGCTACTATAATGGGGTAGATATTTTTAAAAGTTAATTGTTTTGTTTTATCACTATGAAAAAATCATTTTGGGTACTGGGCATTATTTTTAGCATGGTGCTGCTTGCGCCCTTAGGGAATCTTTATGCCGCAGAAAGCGATGTACTTGTCACTGCTGCAGAAGGATGGAAAAAACCCCCAGAAAGTTATGAGGGATCGGTGACTCAGGGTCGTAATTTTTATTACATTACTGCGCCTCCTGACTGCAAAATTTACGTAGTATATGGGGTCGAAATTCTTGAACGAACTGGTGAGCCTCCTGGCAGTTGGGCAGACGTTAAAAGTTCTTCACGAAGAAATGAAGTCACTGACCTATCCAAGGCGCCTTCTGATATCATTTCTCAGCTATTAGCAAACGCAAATGATCGCAAGAAAGAAGAAGAAGATAGATGGTGGAGTTCCAGTGCTATTCTTGGTTGTCTTGGAAAAAAGATAGCAGCTATTCAGGAAGCTGAAAATCTGCAAAAAAAGAAACAAGCAGATGCTCAAAAACGAACAAAAACTTCTTTGTTGAAAACAAATGAGATGCAAAGTCTTGCTTCATTAGGCAAGAATGAATTTTATGTAAATTCTTTAGTAAATGCTGGGGGGACTTTTAGCCTCAATGGAGGGCCCGTAGTCAATGCAAGGCTTGCATTACGAGTACTTAATAACAAGGCCCCAGTTGTCTTTAGTGTTCAAGAGGGAGAAGTATTGAAAACAATTGGTGAGACTGAAAACTATACTTACACCACAACTACCAATGAAAAGGGCGTGTATACGGCGTTACTAGTGTTTCCTGAGACAGGTACCTTTAATGTACAAGCGCAATCTGGTGCAACGGTGAATACGCGGCCTGTCACTATTGTGGAAAGGCCAGAAGAGATAGTTATAATGGAAGAAGACATAGAAGTTGAGCTTACGCCGATACAAGAAGATGTAACCACATCAGGGGAAGAAGTGTTTGTTACCCTTGAATCTGTAGAAGTGCGAGTAGATGCTAAAGTAGTAAAAGATGGTTTTACTTTAGAAGATGTGAATGTTGCCCTTATTGAACAGTCTTCTGGTGAGCTGGTCGCCCAAAGTGACGCTCCTACCGATAAGGCTGGGATTGCTACCGTCAGCCTTACTCAAACGCAAGTTCAGCAAGTAGCAGAAGAAGGGAAGGATGGTACGCTTGCCGTTGTTGTTACTACTGTAGAAGAGGATGCTCCTGTTGCGCAAGCTACGGTGGCATTAACTGAAGTGCAGGGCGATACTACAACTCCTCCAGCACCGCTTTCCAGTGTGGTCGCTACAACCGATGCACAAGGAGTTGCTCCTTTGGAAAAGGGCGATCAACAGAAGCTCGTGCAAGTACTCACCACTGTTACTGATTCTGTGTCCTCGGCTGCACCGAGCACGAGTAGTGGTGGCTCATACGCACCAGAGGTAACACCCGCAACTGTGGTAGTTCCTCAAACGAGTGGAAGTGGTGGGGGCGGTTCGTATTATTCTTTCCCCACGGTTGCCGTAGAGGTTTCTATATCTGCAGGCTCTTCAGTAACAGCTCAGGTGATTGCAGATCCTATTACTACAAAGCCTATTGAGGTGCAAGGCACACTTACGGTAAAAGGTGAGGCTCCGCAAGTAGTCACCACCCCCATTGCAGTATCGCCAGAAGGTACTTTGAGTTTGCCTGCTGTGGCAGCACTTGCACAAGAAAGTAAAAAATCAGCTACATTTACTGTAACATCGATCGCGGGCAAAAAACCTCAGAGCACCCTTACCTTGGCACTTTCAGCAGCAGGGGAACTGAGTGAAAGTTCTTATACACAACTTACCCTTAGCCTTTCTGTGGTTCCTGAACTAGCTCACTACATGCAATCCGTTCAAGCTACGGCGCGCGTCACAGGTGGTGGCATGACGCCTGTAGCAGCTTCAGGAATTATGGTATTGGGCCTTTTGGGGCTTGTGCTGGGCGTAATGGGCTTTACCGCAAAATCTTTGTTAGCACTTCCTGTGTTACGTTTAATTACTACGGTCCCTGTAGCAACAGCGTTGCTATTAGGTGGCGCTTCAATTGTGGGTCTTTTCATTGTGCGGCTCTGGTTTTAAGAGTACATGCCTCTCAAACGCACCAAAATTATTTGTACGCTTGGCCCTGCATGTGCCGATATTGACGTGCTTGCGAAAATGATCGATGGAGGCATGGATATTGCAAGGCTTAATTTTTCGCACGGTGACTATGCTACGCATACCGCCCATATTCAACATGTACGCAGCCTTGAAACTGCGTTGAACCGCCCCTTAGGAATACTTGCCGATCTAATGGGTCCCCGTATACGGGTAGGAGTGCTGGAGGCTCCTGTGGAAATTGCCAAGGGCGATATGGTTATTTTTACCTCACGCGTGCCTAAGGCAAGAAGTAAAAATCCTACTTTCGTGCCCCTTACTACCCTTGGCCTTGCTGTGCATATCAAGCCCGGTGAACCTATTATGGTGGGGGACGGTATGATTGAATGTGTGGTTACTGCCACCGACAGGGACGCCGTGATTACCAAAGTAGTACGAGGGGGCACCATTACCACAGGGCGTGGCATTAATGTGCCCAAGTCGTCTTTGAGTAGTGCTGCATTTACAGAAAAAGATAAACTAGATTGCAAGTTTGCCTTGAAGCAGGGGGTAGATATGATTGCACTTTCTTTTGTGCGCAGCGCGGCAGATATTATTGAATTGCGGGAGTTTATTAAAAAGTATGCGCCTAAAGGCGCCACCACCTTACCCATGATTATTGCAAAAATAGAACATAAGGACGCGGTGAAACAATTTACCCAAATTCTGAATGTTGCTGATGGTATTATGATTGCCCGCGGCGATTTGGGTATTGAAATGCCCTCAGAAGAAGTGCCCCTTATTCAAAAACGTATTATTGCCCAATGCGTGGAAGCAGCAAAACCGGTCATTGTGGCAACCCAACTCTTACAGTCTATGACCTCTGAACCGCGCCCTACGCGTGCGGAAGTAAGCGATATTGCAAACGCCGTGATCGATCATACCGATGCCTGTATGTTGAGTGAAGAAACGGCGGTGGGGGAATACCCCGTGGAAGCGGTGGAAGTAATGACGCGCGTCATGAAAGAAACTGAAGGTTCAAACTATGATGATGTGCTGTTGTTGCCCGATTTGCTTCGCAAGCGTGCGCCGATTCAAAAATATGTTACGCGTCTTGTGCCTCTTCTTGCCGCGCTACCCCAAGTGAAAGCAATTCTTATTACCGGCGAGTCACTTACCATGGCGCGTGTTATTGCTTCTTTGCGGCCCGAGCTCCCTATGGTATTTGCAACTCCTTCACTAAGCCACTCCCGAAGCGCATGCTTATCCTGGGGCGTATACCCATTACACCTACCCAAAGATGCTTCCCAGGATATGCTAAGCCATGGCTTGGCGTTTATGGTACGCCGTGATATTGTGGCAGTAGGCGACACCATTGTGCATTGCACGAGTGATGAAAAGCCGCCTTACCGCATGGAAGTAACTATTACGCCGCGCTTAATGGACGTTAGCGCGGCATGATTTCGTAAAATCACCCAGTAGGTGATTGTTCTCAATCATATGACCTTACAAGAAGTATTAGTGAACAGTCACGCTGCACTAGCATCAAGAACGCCTACGCCATGGCATGAAGCCGAGCGTTTAGTAGGGCTTTCTTTGGGGTTATCACGCGAGGTCCTTATACGGGTTCCTTTGCAGAAATTTATCCCCGTACGTGCCAGAGCGCGCCTGCAAGGGTTTTTAGCGCAACGCAGCCAAGGCATACCGTTGGCTTATCTTACGGGTGAAAGTTATTTTTATGGCCGCAGCTTTGCGGTGACACCCCATGTATTAATTCCGCGGCCTGAAACCGAAGTGCTCGTTGATTGCGCCCTTGAGTGTATGGGCACCTTACCCTACAAAGGGCATGGCCCCATCACCGTGGTAGATATAGGCACCGGGAGTGGGTGTGTAGCAATTAGTTTTTTTAAAGAGTTGGCGCGCTTCACTCCTGCGCCCAAGGTGAAGCTGTATGCGACTGATATTTCAAAACAGGCGCTCGCCATCGCAATGCGCAATGCAAAAGCCCATAGGCTTGTGCGTGCAATTACTTTTTTACATGGTGACCTTGTAAAGCCCCTTACTCATAAGCCGCATCTTATTATGGCGAATTTGCCTTATCTTACACAGCAACAAATGAGTGAAAACCCATGCCTTAGGTATGAACCACAAGGCGCGCTGGTGGCGGGCAGCGATGGGTTTGAAGTATACCGAAACTTATTGCAATCGTTATATACATTAGGGTGGCAACAAGGTATACACCTTTTACTGGAAATTGATCCTGCGCAAAGGCAATTATGCCAACAAGAAGTGCAATATGTGTTCCCGCATGCCCATGTGGATTTTGTACCTGATCTTCACGGCCTTACTCGTGTTGCCCGTATTGCGCTGTAAAGTTGTATTTTTATAGTATTTTGGTATAGTAGTTCAGGTGTGGGCCCGTGGTGCCACCCTACGGGTGGTGACCCGTAGGGTCATAGCCTACCCCAGGTATGTTTTATGTATATCTCTTACAAAGTATAAGATTAAAAAGACTATACATTGGTTTTTCTGGGGATTTAAGAAGAAGACTGTATGACCATAATCGTGGACGTGTTGATTCAACTAGACCCTATCGACCCTACCGATTGGTATATTATGAGGCCTATGCGAGTGAAACAGATGCGAGGAAAAGAGAAATTAGTTTAAAGACCCAAGGGCAGCAAAAGGAAATGCTTTTAGAAAGAGTTGGCATTTCTTTAAA
>CAYHRN010000046.1:0-6686 GCA_964359155.1 uncultured Gammaproteobacteria bacterium
TTGCGAAGACCATTACTATTGGGAACGTCACGGGTGCGACTGCGGTGAATGTGAAGGCTGGTACGGGCGCTTCGACCTTTGAAACCACAGGTGCTGGCACCCTCGTGATTGGTGGTGCTGCTGCAACAGGCACCATCACCCTCGGTTCTTCCTCAGGGACACAGACGGTCTCCGTTGGTGCCGGCGCAGGAGCGAGCACGGTATCAATTGCTATTGGTACTGCTGGTGGCAACACCGTGAATATTGCAAGTGGTGCAACCGCTGATACAAAAACTGATACTATTAACATTGCAACTGGGAACGCAGCTGGTCCCACCTCAGGGGGCAAGACCGTTAATATTGCGAATGGCACTCCTGGAACAGGTGCCGTGAATACGGTTGTTATTGGCAGCACTGCGGTTGCTTCTGCAACCACGCTGCAAGCAGGCACAGGTGATATTACTATCACTTCCCAGGATGACATTCTTATTGGTCAGAATGCCGTTGCTCAAGATATCACCATCGGTAATGAAACCGGCGCAAGCTCGATCACCATTGACTCTGGTACTGGTGCCATCAATATCGGTGATGCCATTGCGAAGACCATTACTATTGGGAACGTCACGGGTGCGACTGCGGTGAATGTGAACGCAGGTACCGGAGGCTCGACGATTACCACGACCGGTGCAGGCGACTTTACCGTAGCTTCTGGCGATGATGTGGCCATTAATGGTGCAGGTGCGAATGCGGCGATTACCATTGGTACTACGGCCGTCGCGCACGCCATTACCATGGGGAATACTACTGCAGGTACTGATATCACCTTAAATGCGGGTGCAGTAGCAGGAGGAGCTGCTGATGGTTTGCGTATTGCATTCCCTCGATCTACTCAAAATGTTCAGGCATTTGTTGCTCTTACTGATGCGAACCAAACTCCGTCGGTTGCCCAAATATTAGATAATAGAATATTTAATCAGACCCCGAGTACAACAAGAACGTTTACCATGCCAACAGCACAAGGAGCAGCAGGGTTAGTGCAAGGTCTACCTGGTACGCCAGCCGTAGGTGATGTATTCAGCTTCTTTGTAGCGAACAATGGTGCAGCCGCGGCCATCATTGATATTACTGCTGGTACAGGATCTACGTTACGTGGACCCGATATCGCAGGAGTAACGGCACGTTGGGTACTGTGTCGTGTTACTGATATCACAGCTAGTGCAGAAACGATCGATTGTTTCTAGCTTCCTCAACTAGTCCCCCAAGAAAGACCCACGAAAAGGGTCTTTCTTTGGTTTCTGGCATCCGCCCCCACACACACAAGGATCATCCCTCTGAGGGGAAAGCCTCCATCATTAGTGCATAACAAAAAGGTGTCCCAAGAAAGCCCTGTCATAGGGGCTTTCTTTGTGGTAGGTGGTATCTGCAGTGGGGCAGGGGAGTATCCCTCTACAAGGTCTCACCTTGTAACAAGTGAATCAGTAGATTCACGCCTTGGGCGCAGAAACCCTCTGAGGGGAAAGCTTCCGGTTGCGCAGAGGGATGGAGGATTTGAGGGGAGGGAGGGCGCACCCTCTGCAAGGTTCAACCTCGTACGAGGTTGAACCTTGTTGGGGAATCCTGCTGAATCATTTGCTAAATCACCCAGTAGGTGATTTTGCTAAATCAGGCGAGTGTGCTAGGGTAAAAGCATAACTATATGAAAACAGTACAAGAGTTACAAAAAAGCCTTCAAGTTCTTAAGCCTACATTACAGCAACAATATGGCGTGCGTACGCTAGGGCTTTTTGGTTCCTATGTACGCGGCGAGCAACGAAGTGACAGCGACGTTGATATCCTGGTTGAGTTTGAAGAGGGCAGAAAGGTGAGTCTTTTTGATTTTGTGGGTTTAGGACACTATCTCACCGGTACCTTGGGAATCAAGGTAGACGTAGTAGAAAAAAATACCCTCAAGCCGCGCATTGGGCAGCATATTCTGAATGAGCTGGTACCTGTATGAGCCGAGAATTCCTGGATTTTTTAGACGATATGATTAGCATGGTAGATCATGCACTTACATTTGTGCATGGCATGACGTATGAGCAATTTACCAAAGATGAAAAAACTCGTTTTGCGGTACTGCAGGCATTAGAGATTCTGGGTGAGGCAGCAAAGCATATTCCAGAAGAGGTAAGTAATCATTATAGCAACATACCATGGAAAAAAATTTCAGGCATGCGCGATGTACTGATTCATGGATACTTTGGCGTGAATATACGGCATGTGTGGGATACGCTTGTTGATGATGTGCCTTCGCTTCGAGAGAAGCTAAGGGTGGTGCGGGATGAGTTGATTAAAAATGCTGATATCAGCACGTAATATTGCCGAATTTTTACTTGTGTACTTCAGTCACAAGAAAGACCCCCCCACCAAAAGGGTCTTTCTTTGGTTTCTGCCATGCGCGCGCCGGGATCCCCATAACAAGGATCATCCCTGTACAGGGATGATCCTTGTTATGGGTTGCGCCGGGCACCCAGTAGGTGATTTTGCTAAATCAGGGGGATGTGGTAGGATGGCTTCAGGTATTTAATTATCTCTCCTATGCAAATGCAAAACGCTATTACTATTACCAAATCATTTATACGACACGATGACCTTGTGGTGTTGCCCCGCAAGGATTATGAGCAATTACTCTTACAGAGCGAGTTGGTACAAGCCGTACATGAGGTACAAGCTGGCAAAGTACGAGGTCCCTTTACTTCCGTACGTGCGCTGCGTAAGGCATTAGAGTCATGAAACTAGGTTTTGCACCGCATTTCCAAGAGCGTGTACAAGGTTTCCCTGCTGAGGTTCGCAAGAAGTTTTATAAACAAGTGGGCTACCTGTTACGCGATATTCGTCATCCTTCTTTGCATGCGAAAAAATACGATGAACGAAATGGTATTTGGCAAGCACGTGTTGATAACCATATTCGCTTCTATTTTTTTGATTGAGGGTGATACGTATTTGCTCCTTACTATCCGAACGCATCCTTAGCCTCAGAATTCCGTAAAGAAAGACCCACCAAAAGGGTCTTTCTTTGGTTTCTGGTTGCGCGCGCGCCATGGCAGGGGGGATCCCAATAACAAGGATCATCCCTGTACAGGGATGATCCTTGTTATTGGGATATGGTATACTATGGTATATGCCTGCAAAAAATAGCGTCAAAATATATGCAGAAGGCGGTTTCTACCATGTCTATAATAGGGGAGTAGAAAAACGTGACATTTTTTGTGATGCACGCGATTATAGGGTTTTCCTCTCGCTCCTGAAATGGTATCTTTCGCCAAAGCCATCTCTTACGAGTATGCCAGAAGGAGTTAAGCTTCCTCGCCGCGCTTCGCTGTATGGAGAAATAGAACTCTTAGCGTATTGTCTCATGCCCAATCATTTTCATTTTTTAATTAAGCAAATCATGCAAGAATCCATGGTGAAATTCATGAAATGCCTCCTTACGAATTATGTAGGGTATTTTAATAAACGATATCAACGCGTAGGGCATCTGTTTCAGGGTTCTTATAAAGCCGTATTAGTAGATAAAGATCCGTATTTATTGCATCTTTCAAGGTATATTCATTGTAATCCTATTGAACTTTCAGGCACGAGCATTACTGAGTGGTCCTACTCTAGCTATGGAGACTATATGCAGCAGCGGCATACCAAATGGGTGCATCCCGAATATATTTTGGAAGCATTCGCTTGTGTTAAAAGTAAAAGCACTGATGACATTACTTCTTATGAGTCATTTATTGATGAGGCACTCCATGCTAAGAATCGGGCATTGTACGAACATATAAGCGATTTTTTGATTGATAATGCACCTCATGCAAGGATCATCCCTGTACAGGGATGATCCTTGTTGGGGGCGGGCGTGGAGGTACTGCGTGTGCACAAAATTTCTTGACACGCAAAAAGTGTGCTATAGTGGGTATAGACTTTTCCACCATGTCACGGTTTATTTATTTTTCTTAAGATTTTTGATCGCGTGGAGAGTGTGATATATGTTGTAGCACATAAGGGTGCTTGCACCTTTATATAAATCCAGGGAGGAGGTGACGTTTCATGAAATTACACATAGGAAGTGCGGTCAAAGGGGGCGTGGCCCTCGTTCTTGAGTATCCGGCCATGTTGGTGCCGCTGTTGCTGATGGCGCTTTTGAATATTGTGGTGGGGGTGTATGGCATGCAAAGCATGGTGGCTGCCCTGGGCAATGTGTGGGGAAATTACGGCATGTCTGTCGAGCGCATGTTTGGTGTATGGCAGAGCATTGCACCCTCGCTTCTGTTGAGCCTGCTTCTGGGCTTGTTTTTATTCTTAATGGCCTGCCACATGGCATTGAATGCGAAACGCGGTGCAAGCCTTAGTGCCTCCGCACAGGCAGCAGCGCGTATGTATGTACCGTTGCTGGTCGCCGGGTTTTTGTATGCTGTCATGGTGGCCGTAGGCTCGTTTATTCTGATTCTCCCTGGTGCATATCTTTTTATACGATTTATGTATTTTCCCTGGTTTGGTATGGCAGAGGGCAAGGGCGTGTTTGCTTCGTTACGGGCAAGTTGGGCCTTGAGTAATGGAAGTTTTTGGCGTAATGCAGGCCTCGTGTTGTTACTCACATTACTCGGCATGGGTATGGGGCTTGTGGTAAAAGAACTTGCGCCTCTTGATGCTACGGCCTTGGCGCAAGCCAGTGTGGCCAATTTAGTGCTGGGTGCGCTTGGCTGGCTATTTGTATCAGCCGTGAAATTGGGTGTACTTACCCATGCCTTTGGGCAGCTTAAAGGGAAATCGTAGTGAGAAATTAAATAGTTAAAAATTAAAGGATCTTCGCAATAAAGGCCGCAAGGTATAAATTGTATCAGCCTCTATTGCGAAGTGATTTTACTCGTTTCACTCATAAAATCATATGTTCGATACTCTTTCAGGTCCTTTAGCGTGGTTTGCCAGCATGTTTGCGGCAGCCGCCACGCTCTTAGCTTCGGCGCAGACACCATCTGCGCCTCCTCCGATGATGGCGCCACCACCTCCTGCGGCGTCTGCTCCTGCTCCTGCGCCTGTTCCTGCTCCTCAGCCTCCGCCGCCACCTCCTTCTGGAGGTAGCGCTCCGATGGGTGCGCCCATGGGTGGTAGTATGCCGGCTATGTTTGGTACGCCTCCTCCCAGTGGTGCAACTCAGTCTCCATCAATTTTTAATGGTAGTCCTGCATCACCTTCTCCTGCAGCGTTTGGCACGGGAAGCACGCAATCCTTTGGTATGATGCCTCCTGCTGGAGGAAGTTTTGGTGCTCCTTCTATGGGTGGAAGTCAAATGAGCACACCATCTAGTGGCATGATGGGTAGCCCTATGGGTGGAATGCCAAGTGGTATGGGTGGTTCGACTGGAACCGCAGGTACTATGATGGGTATGCAGCCTGGTATGGGTGGCCCACAAGGTGGTCAACCTGGCATGCAATCTGGACAACAAGGGATGCAACCAGGAATGACTGGTCAGCAGGGGATGAATCAGAATACTCCGAATACGATGTCACCTACGCAAATGTTGCAAGGTATAAATAATATGACGCAAGCACAAAAGGATGCAATGTCTCCTTCTGCACGTCAGCAAATGGAAACGAATAAAGGATTTTTTGAACAAGGAAAAATGCCACCTAGCATGCAACAAGGAACCCAGGGGCAGCAAGGCACCACCACGGGCCAATTCCCTGGTCAAGGGCAAGGAAATCAAGGTATGTTTCCAGGTCAAGGAGCCACGGAAGGTAAGTTTCCAGGTGGTTCTGGGAGTATGGGAATGGGGGATCAAAACGGACAAGGTATGCAATTTGGCCCCCAAGGAATGGGGCAGCAGAATGAAGGCCCTCGCTTTGGGCCACAACGAAGTGGTATGATGGGTGAAGGTATGGGGCAAGGAATGGGCCAACAAGGAGAAATGCAACAATGGGAACCCCCCAAGATTAGTGAGCAACAGCTTGCGAATATGAAACGTGGCATGAAGCAAGGTGAACAAGGCCTTGCGATGGCCGAGAAACAATTTGCACGGTTAGCCAAGCAAGGTTGTGCAGTACCAGAAGAAGCTACCGCCGCCCTTGCCACCATGAAAGCAAAGATGCAAGAGGTAGCTAGTGCTACTGCCGAGAATATTGAGGATGTCATGAGTAGCATGATGGACATGGGTGAAAGTGGCAACACAATGCAGGAAGGCATGCATGCAGCTGAGGCTTGTGCCAACCTTAAGCCTATGCAAAAACAAGCGACAAGTGTTGCCAAGCAACTGAATGGGCAATGCACCAAGATCGCCAATGCCGCTAAGCGTAACGAAGCATTAGCTGATCTTGTGAGCGAATGTAATACATTCCTTGCTACGGCGCAGCAGCAATTAGCTGAGGCAGATAAGGCAGCAAAAGAAGATCCAGAATCAGCACGTGATTTGTACGCGGCGTTCTTTGATGCGAGGGAAGAGGTTAATGCGCTTCAAATGAAAGCAGATGCTATCAAGAATGCAAAAGGGATATCGACAGCGTGGAATCGTGAAGCAAAGAGTATGGACAGCCGCTTAAAACAAGCCGCACGTAGTAAGTTTGAGGTAGGTAACCTTGGTGAGGGTATTAAAGAGTTTAAGACTTGTATCGCAGATTACTCTGCATTCACCAAAACAAAGTTTGAGGCAGAAGATTTATTCGACAATATTAGTGGATGTAATG
>CAYHRN010000047.1:0-5061 GCA_964359155.1 uncultured Gammaproteobacteria bacterium
AGTGACGAAGAAAAACATATTGCCGAAATTCATATTGCCAAACACCGCAATGGCCCCACAGGTATTGTGGAGCTTTACTTTGACGACCAACGCGTGAACTTTAAAAACCTTGAGAAAAAACTAGACAACCTCTCGTTTTAAGAAATCTTGGTAATTTTGACGGAAGTAAAGTCGGGCCGAAAGCCTGTCTTTTTTCTATTGTGTACCTTGGGGTGATATTTAATCGTAATCTTTTTTTCGCCACGCACATGGGCAACAATAGTACCCTCTACCTTGGCGTTCTTTACTACCGGGTCGCCTACTTGCACCGAAGTACCTTCCTCATCAGAAACCATGAGTACCTCGGGAAAAGCTATAGGAGCACCCGCAATACCCTTGGTGCGATCTAAAAGTAAGGTAGTGCCCTCTTTGACATTATATTGTTTGCCCCCATGGGCAATAATTGCAAAATTCGCCATATAGGTTAACTTTCGCTTAGTATAAAGAAAACGTGAGTTTCTGTCAAATTTTCCTGGTACGTAATGATATGACTAACACCAGCACCACCATCACCATCACCACGCCCCCTAACGCCACTAGTTTACCAAAACTTTGCAATACAAGCGTGGAAAAGCCAAAGAGCGCCGCAAGAAAGTACAAAAAAAGCACCGCTCCACGATGACTAAAACCTGCTGTAAGGAGCTGAAAGTGTAAATGGCGCCTGTCGCCCAGAAAAATGGATTTTCCTTGCCGTAAGCGCTGCAGAACAACCCACGCAACATCCAACACAGGAATGCCTAGCACCAGCATGGCAGTAGCAATTTTACCACCCGAAATAATAGCCAATATACCTAAAAGGAATCCAAGCAAGGTGCTCCCCCCTTCACCTAAAAATATACGAGCAGGGTGAAAATTAAATATCAAAAACCCTATGCAACTTCCCAATAATATCGCTGCAAGAGCAGCCACATCGGGTTGATAAAACTTCGTAAACAACGCCAATGCACCAAGAACTGCTGCCCCAATACCCGTAATACCCGTGGCAAGGCCATCAAGCCCGTCAAGGAGCTTGGTGGTATACATCACTACCATAAGCCATGTAAAAATAATCACGCGGGATGCAAAAAGCGAAAGAGATATCACTCCCCCCCAAGGGTTGGTAAGGACATGGATTTCAACACCAGAAAAGGTCATCATACCAGCAGCAATGAGCGGTGCAATCATCTGAGCCCATGGAGGCATTGTATACCGATCATCAATATAGCCACCTGCAATCAATATACTTGCAGCGGCGAAAAGAATGCCTAGTATAGAACCTTGGAGCGCTTCCCCTTGCAATAAATCAGTAAAAAAGAACATCACGCCCAGCACTACAAAAAAACTCACCCACACACTCATGCCACCCAAAAGAGGTGTTGAGCGTGGATGTAATTTTCTCCCCTGCAGATCAGGTGCATCCACAATACCATGCACTATGGCGTAACGCTGCAGCAGGGGCGTCACGCACACCGTAAGCAGGAAACTTACTCCTATAAGGAGCAGGTAAGGCATACCTAAATTATCTCGAGTACTTTGCAGGTGACCGTACCTTTGGGTGCGGTATAGACGAGACTTTCACCCACCCGATGCCCTAGTAATGTTTTTCCTAAAGGCGATTCATTGGAAATTTTTGACTGCATTGGATTGGCCTCCGCAGCACCTACAATAGTAAACGTGCTTTCCTTGTTGTCCATTTTTACTCGTACGGTAGAGCCAATTTCAACTTGTGCGGTAGGACCATTTTTATGCTGAATCAACACTGCATGACGCGTAATGTGCTCCAGCTCTTCAATGCGCCCTTCCATAAAACTTTGGTCTTCGCGCGCACTCTGATACTCACCGTTTTCGGATAAATCACCAAGCTCTTTTGCTTTTTCAATACGATACGCAATTTCTTTGCGCTTCACGGTTTTAAGCTCTTCAAGCTCTTGCTGCATTGTCTTAAGCCCCTCTGCGGTAACATAATACGTTTGTGGCATAATATGATATTAGTGAAGTGAATGTTCCGTACTATACCATTCAAAAAAATCTTTCGCAACCTGGGTGGCGACTCCTGACCCTTCGCCCCCCTCTTCTACCAAAATTGCAAGTGCCAAGGTAGGGTTTTTAAATGGGTAAAAACCAGTAAACCAGGAGTGGGAAGATTTGTCTTTGCGCCATTGCGCCGTGCCTGTTTTGCCAGCCACGCCCCCTGGTATATTTTTTAATTTTTGAGCACTCCCCCACTCTACAGCCGCGCGTAATCCATTACGTACCGAGGCAATATGAGAAGCCTTCCCAAGCTCTGCACCACGTACCACCGGAAAAATTGTGGTACTCTTACCCTCGGCGTCCACAATATGGTGTACAAGGTGAGGGCGGTATAGTGTGCCGCCATTGGCAAACACACTGGTAAGCATGGCCATCTGAAGTGGGGTTACTCCTAAGTCTCCCTGACCAATCGAAAGGTTATACGTATCCCCAATGTACCAATGTGTCGCGCGTTCTGCCACGCGCAGTGGTGTAGGGAAAAACCCTGAAGATTCCCCTGGTATATCAATGCCGGTTTTTTCACCCATTTTAAACTGTGCTAAAGAACGCTGAAGCCCTGCAAGCCCTAACCCAGCATACCCTTGATACCCGCCACCTCCAATGGTGTAGAAATAGGTATTCACCGACCATGCCAAAGCAGAAGTTAAATTCACAGGCCCATGCCCACCCTCTTTCCAGTCAGGGAAAAACCATTGCCCCACCCGAATACCCCCGGTACTCATTAAAGTATCTTGGGCACGGATAACTCCCTCTTGCAATGCCGCAAGCGCAAAAAGAGGTTTAATGGTGGAGCCAGAAGGGTATACTCCTGCAAGGGCACGCGGAAATAAGGGCTCATACGGGTCGGTAAGAAGTGTTTGGAATGTATCAACATTTCCATCTAAAAGTTCCTGCGCATTCACCCCTGGAATACTCACCAGAGCACGGATGGCACCATCCCGCGGGTCCAGAGCCACCACAGCAGCCTTATGGAGTTTACGTAATTGCATCTCTTGTAAGAGATATTCCTCGAGGTGCTGCTGCACCCCGATATCCAGAGTAAGGAATAGATCATTGCCGCGTGTGGCCTGCGTGGCAATACGCTTGCGCACTTCTTGCCCTTGCGCATTGACCTCTAAGGTAACTTTTTCAGGAATACCACGTAATGCACTTTCAAAAGAAGCTTCAATACCTGCTTTACCCACAAAATCGCTTGAAGTATATCCTTGAAATGAAGGGCTTGCAAGTTCCTCCTGATTGATTCTCCCTACATAGCCGATAACATGCACTAAACTTTGCAAAGACATGGGGTAGGAGCGCACAGAACCTACATGCAAAGAAAGTCCGGGAATATCTGCCTCATGGAGAGCAACCCTTAATGCACGTTCACGATCAATCCCTTCTCGCAAGGGTAATGGGGCAGCAAAAAAACGCGGCAACTGTTCAATATCTTGCTGCAACATTTCAGGATCTTCGCTTAGAATTAAGGCAAGTGTGGTAAAGGTAGAAAGCGTTTGATGAGAAAAAAATACTGCAGGAGTAATCGCGAGTGAAAATAAGGGCTTATTGTCGGTGACCAGTGCCCCGTATTGGTCGTACATACGCCCACGTTCGGCAGGGACACTCAATGTTTTAATGCCTACCGCTCTGGCGCGCGCGGCAAACTGTGCGCCTTGCATAATCTGTAAATAACCAAAACGCACCCATATAGTAAGTACGAGCACCATAAGGGCGCACCAAAGAAACACAATGCGTGTTCTGCGCACGGGTGTTTCATAGGTACGGAGAGTATCACCATTGTGAACGCCCCATTGATCACCGAGTTCTGCGCCATGGAGTGCATTGCGCGTATCATAAAGGCCATGCTCAAACTCACTGATAGAGAAAGGGTTTCGGAATATTTTTGACATAGAAGCGCTGGAGAAGCCACGTCAATATATGAAATATGAGTACCATACTCGAAGCTTGGATCAATATAGTGATCGCATGAAAGGTTCCTCCTGCTGCAATTCTAAAGCCCATAAAGAGCAGCACAGCCAAGGCACCCAAGGCATTGTGAAGAAAATAAGGAAATGGCCTATGGTGAGGGTGAAGGGATGGAGTAGCATATCTTCCCAAAGCCACCACAAGTGAAGGCACACTGAATGAAAGCACCACAAGGCTTAGTGTCCCGGAATTATAGGGTAATTCAAAAAAACCCACGCATAAGGCAGTGATAATACCCCAGAGCGGGCTATACCATGCCACCACTAAAAGAAACGGCATGAGCACATTCAGCACAGAACCAACCCCTGGCATACGGGGAATAGCACTTAACTGCACCACTGCCAGAATAATGGCAATAATAATAACCAGGCCTTTCATATCTATGTTCCTATTTTTTACGCTCTGAAGTAAGTATGTTAAGTGCCACTACATTATGGAAGGAAGCAAGGGGTGTAATAATTGCTTCTTTCAGCGGAATACCTGGCATTTCACTCACCGCTGCCACCGTACCCACAGGAATGCCGCGTGGCACTCCTACTTCTTCCCCTGCAGTAATCACCGTATCCCCTACTTGCAACTTGTCTTGACGAGGAATTAAGGTAAGGCGCACACCCACACCATGTACCCCTTCCACAAGGCCATTCACCACCGTATTCCCTTGCACAATGGCGCCCGTAAATTTTACTTGAGGGTCAAGAATAGTACGAGCTATGGCGGTATACTCATGTACCGCAATAATTCTTCCCATTAATACGCCTTCAGGCGTTACCACCGCAGCCCCCAATTCCACCATGTCGTTGCGGCCCTTCCCAAGGACTATGTGGGTACTTTCACCCAATTCATACCCTAGCACTAAGGCCACCACGGCCACTTCTGAGGCCATGGGGATGTGTAACATATTCCGCAAAATACGATTTTCTTCCTCCAGCACCTTACTGCGTGCACTCTCTACCACCGCAGGAAGTTCTAATGCCTGGGGCGCAGGAATGGCACCCCAGGCAACTATACGTGATTGCCAGGGAATAAGCCATGACACCATACTCCCTT
>CAYHRN010000047.1:5071-6311 GCA_964359155.1 uncultured Gammaproteobacteria bacterium
ATAAAAGGGTGATGATCAGCACTATTCCTAATGAAATAAATAACGAATATTTCATGGCGTTACCATTTCTTCGCGAGTGGAGGGCATCACGACTTCTTTCAATAAGTTAATGTCTTCCAAAATAGTACCCGTACCACGTACCACACAGGTTAAGGGGTCATCAGCAACCTTCACAGGGATACCTAATACATTTTCAATTGCGCGATCAAGCCCAGGGATTAAGGCCCCACCACCAGTAAGTACAATAGCACGCTGCGCTACATCAGAAACCAATTCTGGTGGCGTATTTTCAAGCACTACCTTCATGTGTTCAATAATGGTGTGGAGTGGACGCTTCAGGGCCTCCCTGGTTTGCTCTTCAGTGACCGTAACCTCTTTCGGTAACCCAGTGATAAGATCACGGCCACGAATCTTCATTTCTTGTAGGGGTAAATCCACAGGAAATGCAGACCCTAAATTTATTTTCAGCTCTTCGGCCGTATGCTCACCAATTAACATGCCAAATTCTTCGCGCACATAATTAATAATGGCACGATCAAATTCCATACCCGCGGTCTGCAAGGATTTCGATGATACAATGCCATGCAAACTTACGACCGCAATCTCGGTGGTACCCCCGCCAATATCAACCACCATAGAACCAGTAGACTCCCCCACCGGGAGCCTTGCGCCAATCGCTGCGGCTACTACTTCTTCTACTAAATATACCGTATGCGCACCAGCGGAAATGGCCGCATCTTCCACTGCTTTACGTTCTACTTCGGTGGTATCTAATGGTATACCAATCACCACCATGGGCTTGGCAAACCACAACGAGCGCTCCCGGTGCACTTTCTCAATAAAATACTGCAACATTTTTTCCGTGGCTTCAAAGTCGCTCACCACACCCTTCACCAAGGGGCGAATGGCCAAAATATGCCCCGGGGTTTTCCCCACCATGCGTTTCGCGTCAGCCCCAATGGCAATAATTTTATCATTCTTGGTATTCACTGCCACCACCGACGGTTCATTCATCACAATACCCCGCCCGCGTACATATACGAGCGTGTTGGAAGTTCCTAAATCTACTCCCATGTCATGAGAAAACCTACGAAAAAAGTTTTTCATCATACAGAAAATTCATTACCGCATCCATCTTAATCATCACCGCTTCTTTTTTATTGCGTTGTTTACACTCCGCAGAATCTTGCGCCAAGGTTTTGGCGCTTACCACCAGGCGCAAAGGAATACCCAACAAATC
>CAYHRN010000048.1:0-3250 GCA_964359155.1 uncultured Gammaproteobacteria bacterium
ACAACTTGCCTCATTCCTTCCTTTATTTGTGGGCATGATATTGCTGACCCGTAACTAACTCAGATATGAAAAAAGTATTTTTTGCCATTATCGTGATAGGCATTGTTGCCAGTATCTTGGGAGGAGTGTATATGGTGCACAGATATTCGTTGATATTATTATCAACTACGTGGCAAGGTGAAGTGCGCATTACGCGCGATACATTAGTCCTCCCTTGGGCAACGCTCACTATATTGCCAGGTACTAAAGTATTGTTTAAACAAAACCCACAAAAGCCGGGGCGTACATGGACCAAGTATGCGGACGATTTTATTACCCGGCATAACGACCCCACAGGCACGCAAGAGTATCAAGATGCTCATTTTGATATAACCGGGCGCCTTATTGCCGTGGGAACACCTCAAGAGTCCATTATATTTACATCAGCCTCTGCAGATCCAGATTATGCAGACTGGAGTCAGTTAGTGCTATTTAGCGGAAGTCGTTTGGAATATGTAGAAGTTTCGTACGCACATAATGGCGTGAATATTGATGGCGATGGTGTCACGGTACGTAATAGTAAAATCCACGACTCGCTGTGGAGCTGTATTGATATTTTTTCGAGTAATAATGTTATCGAGGGCAATGAAGTATTTCATTGTTGGCATCAAGCAATTGGTGTAAAGGCCAAGAAGGGGAATGTGATTGCGCGTAACGTTGTGCATGATGCGCAAGTAGGAGTAAACTGTGAATATGGGGCAGACCCGGCTATAGTACAAAATCGTTTCGAAGACGCATTTATTACTCCTGAATGCCCCGAGGGGCAGGGGAATAGTATAGAAGAGCGCGAGCCTGATACAAAGGGCGGCACGTACCAAGGAAAACTTATTTACCCTGCACATGACAACTAAGGCAAGTACCACACATGCTCCTCCCCACGCAACGCCCCAAGAATTGTTGGGGCGATTTTGGCGTTTCCAGCATTTTCGTTACGGGCAAGAAGAAGTCATTCAGGCCGTGCTCAAAGGGGCCGATACCTTGGCGGTCATGCCTACGGGTGCCGGGAAGTCTTTATGTTATCAATTGCCTGCGCTCATGCTGCCTGGGCTTACCTTGGTGGTGTCGCCCCTTATTGCGTTAATGAAAGATCAAGTAGAGGTTCTACTATGGCGCGGTATTCAAGCTGCCTATATTAATAGTAGCTTAACCCCAGCGCAAAATGCATATACTTTGGCGCAAGTGAAAGCCGGTGCCATTCGCATTTTGTACGTAGCACCCGAACGGTTTCCTTCAGAAGAATTTACTGCCTTACTGCACACTATACCTATTTCACTTTTTGCGATTGACGAAGCACATTGCGTGAGCCAATGGGGGCATGATTTTCGGCCGGACTATTTGAATCTTAACCGCAGTATTGCCGCGCTTCCCACACGCCCGGTGATTTTGGCTTGTACTGCTACTGCCACGCCCGAAGTGCAAGATGATATTGTTACTCAATTAGGGCTGAAGGCGCCCAAGGTGTTTGTGCGTGGGTTTGACCGCCCCAACCTTACCTTTCTTGCCGCCTCGGGGCTTGATGAGTATGACCGTGAAAAACTTTTGGTGCATACTGCAGAAACCTTGCAGGGTGCAGGTATTGTGTATGCAGGCACGCGCCGCCGCGCAGAAGAACTTTCTGCGCTTTTAGTAGATCACGATATTCCTGCGCTTGCGTATCATGCCGGCATGAAAACAGAAGAGCGTAAGGGCGTGCAAGATGCGTTCATGGCAGGCAAAGTACGCGTGATGGTGGCCACGGTGGCTTTTGGTATGGGTATTGATAAGCAAGATATTCGTTTTGTTATCCATGCGCATATGCCAAGTTCTCTGGAGTCGTATTATCAAGAAGCCGGGCGTGCGGGGCGCGATGGGAACCCTGCGCTGTGTTTGCTTTTGCATGCGTATAAAGACCGGCGCTTGCATGAATATTTTATTCAGAAAGCATTAGAAGAAATGTTGGATCGGGGGAAGCCCAAAGACGAAGCATTGCAGTATACTGGTTTGCGCAGTGCACGGCTTGCTACCATGCACCACTATGCTACGCAACGCAGGTGTCGCCGCAAGCAAATCTTGCATTATTTTGGCGACCCGGAAAGTACTACCGTGCAATGTGATGTAGGGTGTGATGTATGTCTTGAGTGGCTGCCCACGCATTCTATACCCCGGGTATGAAAAACTACGCAAAAGTAGGAAATCGGCAAGGACGTCCTGGGTACCGTACACCCGCCACTTTTCGAATACGGCAAGGTATCAAGGTAGTGCGTGCAAAGACAAGTGTATGGGTGCGTGGCAGATCACTTGCTGGACACGCATAATTTTTTGTTAAAAATTTGCTTCGACTCACGCCGGTCGCGTTCCGTAATTCCAGCAATTGATCTACCGCGCACTCGCTATATGCATCTATATCTATGCATTGGTTGATATACGCATTCACTGTAATAGTTCTTCTTGCTCCAGGAAATTTTTTAGTTGCTGCATCTTTGTCAGAAAAGGTTTTTCTGGATGTGCCTTTCACTTCGCAGGCTCCGCGCGGGAATTGGAAAGACCCGCGGTATCAGCATGGGTGCGAAGAGGCAAGTGTGCTTATGGCGCTCCGTTGGGCGCGTGGGCGCACATTATCGGTGCAACAAGCAGAACAACAGATTAAAGCCATGGCTGCATGGCAAAAGAAACAGTATGGCGGGTATGTGGATACTTCGGCTGCGGACACGGCAGAGCGATTAATAAAAGGGTATGCAGGGTATGCACATGTGGATGTGAAGTATGATGTGGGTGTTGACGATATAAAAGTTGCACTTCACCAGGGGTCTGTGGTGCTAGTCCCCGTGAATGGGCGTTTACTAAAAAATCCAAATTTTACTCGCCCTGGGCCTTTGCAGCACATGCTACTGATTCGCGGTTATGATGATGTAAGCGGCGAGTTTATTACCAATGACCCTGGCACGCGGCGTGGCCAAGGGTACAAATATTCTTACGAGGTACTCTTCAATGCCATGCGCGATTACCCCACAGGGGATCATGAAGAAATTAAGGAGGTGAGGAAGGTAATGATTGTGGTGGAAAAGTAATTGCATGCTCTTGAAAAATACGGCATTTTGGGGTACCATGGTAGTAGTATAAATACTATGGCCCTTCTTACTCTTCATCTAAATACTACCGCAACTTCGCCGAGAAAATTGGTGCTCGAGCTTGATGCCGCGCAATTTGAAAAACTTGCGGCTGATTTTGGTTT
>CAYHRN010000048.1:3350-6283 GCA_964359155.1 uncultured Gammaproteobacteria bacterium
ATCTTCCCTTACCTATTCAACGTAAAGCTGAAAAGCAAGAAATACTTTTTCGCAGTAATCCATTTCATCCTTCATTGCATACAGAAAAGATAGAGCCCAAAGGTAAGCAAGTATGGACGTTGCGAATTGATAAAAGTTATCGCATTGCATTTAAGTTTCTGGAAAATGATACTGTACGATTCCTTACCGTGGGGCCGCATGATTGGATTTATAGGGTAGTTACCAGAATTTAAATTTGACAAACAACTAACTTCCGTGCTATTAAAAGATCAGACAACTGTTCTTTTTTTATTGGAAATAAAGATCGTTGTCCTTCGTAAGCTCAGGATGACGCTGCTGCGTCACATGAGAAGAGCTTTTAGTGGGTATAAACCATCCGATTGCGGTAGCCGCAACCTTTAGGTTGCGTTCCTAATGGATCGCAGGCTGAAGCCCGCGCCTATCAGCAGGCATCAGTGAGAATACCCTTTGTAAGCTCTTCTGATGCCCCAGCATCACCTACTGGGTTATGTGAGCTGCTTCTGGAGCGTTTCCAGGAGTATGTATATTTTCTTGGTTGGCAGCATGGTTTGATCCTGTGCGTACCTCAGCAGAGGACACGGCAGGTGGCCCATGTATGCCATATTCAGGAGGCGTGCCCATGGCGCGCGTGACAGAAAAGCAGCTTGACGAGCTGCGAGATCGGCATCGGTTGCCCTCCACCGACTCGCGACACGTCAGCCGCGAGCTGCTCCAGGCGTTCCTGGATGCCCGCCTGATGGAGACTTTCGGTGCGGCACCCCGGCTGTTCGACCTGTGGCCGTTCGTAGCGGCCATGGTCAAGGCCGGTTATCCGCAGGCCTGTGGGATGACGTCCGAGGCCTACACCAAGCTCTGGCCTCAGGTGGCGAAGCAGCCGGCCGAGTACGCCGGCCGCTTCGATGCGGTGCTGCTGGTGGATCGCAGTATCGCCATCCCCAAGCTGGTGCAGTGCGGTAATCTATTGCAGGGTCTCGATTCCGCGGCCTGCAACGACCTGACGCCGAGGGATGCGCCGCAGCATCCGAAGACCAAGGCTCCGCTTGCTCGCTACGTGGCCTGGGTGCAGCTGGGCCAGCGCAACCTCGGCCGCACGTTGGAGGCGTGTTGTGCCGACTTCGCAGTCGACGAGGTGGGGCTGGTGACCGTGGAAGGGCTGCACCTACCGGTGCAGCATCAGCCTCACCTGCGGCGCTGGGTCGTGGACCTGGCCGGCTCTCGTTTCAGTGAGATCCACGCTCCATACGTCAGCTGGTTCAGTGATGATTGGCCTTACTTCTACACCAACGACGTGCATCATGCGCGTCTGCTCTGCGGTTCCGGTTCCCGTGGGAGGCAGGTGATCCCTGTCTCCTAACCCTGCACTCTTTTTGGACGGCCTCGAGACCACGCTGTGGTCGACGGGCCGTCCTTCTTCTTTTTTAGAAATCCAGGTATGCTTTTAATCTATGGATAATATTTGGACCAAGCTTACAAAGCCCATCATGGTATTGGCCCCTATGGCCGATGTCACGGATGCGGCGTTTAGGCAGATCATCAATAAGTACGGGAAACCGGACTTGTTTTATACTGAATTTGTCAGTGCGGATGGGCTGTGTTCCAAAGAGGGGAGGCCCAAGCTGTTGCGGGATCTTTACTATACGTCTACAGAGCACCCTATTATTGGCCAGATTTTTGGCGGGAAACCAGAAAATATTTTTGAAGCTGCGAAACTTATCAAAGAGTTGGGCTTTGATGGGCTGGATATTAATATGGGTTGCCCTGATAGGGGAATAGAAAAGCAAGGTGGGGGCGCCAGCCTTATGAAGCATCCTGCTTTGGCGCAAGAAATTATTAAAGCTGCACAACAAGGTGCAGCGGGGTTGCCAGTGAGTATCAAAACACGGATTGGATATAATGCTATTGAGATCGAAAAGTGGACGCGCGTATTACTTGAGGCCAAGCCTGCGGCCATTACATTTCACTTGCGTACGCGCAAAGAAATGAGTAAAGTTGCGGCGCATTGGGACGAAATTAAAATCCCTGTGACACTCGCGCAGGGGAGCGGCACTTTGATTTTGGGCAATGGCGACGTGAAAGATGTTACTGATGCGCGTGAGAAAGCCGCGCAGTACGGTCTTGATGGAGTAATGCTGGGCCGTGCGATTTTTGGGAATCCATGGCTGTTTACCCCCACACCAACTTGCCTTGCTAAGTTGGTGTGGGGGTGTACTCCTTCGATCAGGGAGCGCTTACGCGTTATGGTGGAGCACACGAAGCTATTTGAGGAATTATTTTGTCCCCCTACGGGGGATCACCCGGAGGGTGACGATACCTCTCTTAATCAACAGTTATTTGGAGGTCATCGTAAGAGTTTTGCCATTATGAAAAAGCATTTTAAGGCGTATGTTGCTGGGTTCGATGGTGCCACAGAACTGCGTGCGAAACTTATGGAAACGACTACTGCAACTGAGGTAGAACAGTTCACCCTCGAGTTTATTAAGAACATGGTATAATAATCATGAACCATTATGATTCTACGAATATTCTTAGTCTTATTAGTGCTGGTAGGTGGCGGTGCGTGGTTGCAGAATCACATGAGTACCAAGCTTGAGGCTTTCAGCGCAAGGCTGGAAAAGCTTGAGGCTTCTTTGGGCACTATGCCCGATCTTACTGCCATGGCCGATCGCAAAGAATTAAATGCCACCAAAGAACGCGTGGTAGCGCTTGAAAAAGAACTTAAGGCCTTGGCAGGGCGTAAACCAAGTGTTGCGCCTTCCAGCGACGAATTGCTTACCAATGCGGTGAATAAAGTGGCGCCCAGCGTGGTGAGTATTGTGGTAAGTAAAGACGTGCCCAAACTTGAAGTAGTATATGAAAACCCTTTTGGGGATGATCCATTTTTTAAGAATGTAGGGATTCGTGTTCCTAGATTT
>CAYHRN010000049.1:0-1465 GCA_964359155.1 uncultured Gammaproteobacteria bacterium
AATAAAGAGGGCGTATTAGATGAAAAAACATTTCAAGAATCTGCCGACGCGTGGTTTGATACCGTGATGCTCACGGGGAAATAGATGCAGTTAAAGGTACTAACAGAACTCATTCTGAATTGGGCCTTGCCTTTGCTACTGCGTCTTTGATCCGTGCCGCTTCTTTTTCTACCAATTCGCCTTCGTATTCCCCGCTGTGCATGTGACTGCCTTCATAAGAGGGCTGTTTTTGGTCCAAATGGAGGTTAAAAGTCATGCTCGTAGCATCTTCGGTATCGATATAGCAATGAAAACGTGGGTAGAATGCGGTGCGGCTTAGGCGGTACACATAGCTGGTTTTATTTTCACGGCGATCGACAATCTTGCCATAGCCTGCGCGGCGGATGAAAAATTCGGCGGAGGATGAGAAGGGTTTAGGGAGAGTGAGGTGCATAGGGGAGGATTGTAAAGATAGTAACGATGGTAAGGATTATAAGGATGGGGAGGGTTGAGAGATGATAAAATGATTCAGCAGACTCGCAACTTTATTGAGTTGATTTTCCAGGAGTGTGTAATCATGTAAAGAGAGATACTGAAGTTCGTGTGATAATTCTAAAAAGCAATCTACTTCTACCAGTGATCCCTTTGCGATCATAAAGAAATTAATTCTTTCACGTGCACCACGCCGTTCATTGCCTTCTGCAATATTCGCCATCACTGAGTAGGCAGCACGGCGAATTTGAGAAGTCATGGCATAAAGTTCCTCTTTGGGAAAATTCTTGGTTATTTTGTATAGCGCAAGACATAAAGTTTTTGCTTCTTGCCATACTACTAATCTTCTGAAGCTTTTTTGGAATTTTTCCATATCCTTTTCTTGTCCTTACCATCCTTACACTCCTTATAATCCTTACAATCATTCTTAGCCCAGCGTTGTTATCGGTCTGGATTGCAAAATATAGAATTCCCCGCTGATCATACCCCATTCAATATCGCAAGGGAAGCCGTAATGGGTTTCAATGGTTTTGCAAAGATCAGCGAGTTGCCGAATCTGTGCGCTGTCCAGTTTTTGTTGTTCTTGTTGTTTGGTGGGAATTTTTTTCAGCGCATTGCCTTTTGGGGTACGGAAAAGCCCTTGCTCTTGGGTGTGTATATTCACTTCCAAGAGCGTGCCGTCGCGCTTATCTACTATATACGAGTCTGGGGTCACACTGCCGCCTACGAGTAGCTCGCCCAACCCCCAGCACGCTTCAATAATCATATGGTTTTTGTCGCGGGTCACTGGGTGCACCGTAAACGCAACTCCTGCTACTTCGCTTTGCACCATAGTTTGAATCACCACCGCCACACTTACGTGGCTTTTCCGCATGCCCTTTTCATTGCGATATACAATCGCGCGTGGCGTGTAAAGCGATGCCCAGCATTTTTTAATATTGCCAATGAGGTTTTTTGTGGTGGTATTTAAGTAGGTTTCCAGTTCGCCTGCCCA
>CAYHRN010000049.1:1565-6100 GCA_964359155.1 uncultured Gammaproteobacteria bacterium
ATATAGTGAGGCATAGACTATTGAGGATGTTTTTTAATGGTAAGTATTTTATACGCATCTCCTTGTATCTTCCAATAAAATCGATACGTACTATTTACTCTTCCTTGCCAAATATCATTCACGGCATCGTATTTTTTAGCCTGCAGTGATGGGTACCGAATGTCTTCTAACAAAAAAGAAAGTTGTTTTTCAAACTTTCTTTGTATGATGAGAGGAAGTTCTTTGCGATCTTTTAAAAATGCTTCAGTGAATACAACTCTCATAATGAGCGCAAATATTTAATAGCGTTTCTGGCGGTTTTAAACGTAGGGGATACACGGCCTTCTTTTAATGCTTTTAATCCTTCTGCAATTCCTTTCTTTTCTTCTGGAGAAATGTCGTCTTCTTGTTCTTGCTCCACCCACATCGTGCGAGGAATTTTGAGAATTACGTAGTCTTTTGTTTCTGTTTTGGTGACGCTGAGTTGGGATATAGCCATACTTATTTTTCATGTATTGTATGCCTTTTATGCATGAAAGTCAAAAAAAGAACCCCCTCCGTGTATGCTCGCCAATGATTGAGAGCATATACAGAGGGGGTCGCGCTGTGCCTTTCCTCACGGCGCTATGACCAGCCCTTGGTTCCCGGCTTCTGTGGTTTTTTTTCAGGATGCCACGTGATGGCGCCGGACGCCGCCGCTTCTCGATCCAAAAACACTGCATCAGCAACTCCTTCCAGGTTTCGGAAGCTGCCGAAGTCGACGGAGTTTATTGGTGTTTCTCCACTGAAGACACGGATCGTGGTCTCCGAGCTGTCGACTTCCGCCACCAAGCCAAGGCTGAAGGCCAGCCCGCCTACCTGCTGGCTATGGGTTCCAGGCTGTAGGGTGACTTTCAGGTGCTGCATGGTAGAGTTCTCCATAAAAAGAACGTTCCTCCTGCTCACGGTGGTGAGCCCACCAGTACATTGCACGATGCAACACAAAAGTGGATGCGCCACAACAAAAAACCCGCCTTACGCGGGTCAGCCACTATCCTAAATTGAGAGATTTTATCTATTTATATACACTCAATAAAACTGGCCTGCGTGTGAGCGAGAGATAATGTTACCGACCACCAAACTTTTGCGGCCAATGAGTAATTCATAGTTGCGTATAGTATACAGGAAAAGAATATATGTTGTCAAAAAAAAGAACCCTCCCCCGTGTATGCTCGCCTCCTTTCAAAGTCGCTCCACCTGAAGAAAGGTAGTATAGTTTTCCTTTAAGTCTTGTAAATTGTCTTCCACGATGGTAAGCCCATACAGCTGGGCTAATAGTTTACTTCCCATAGTGGCTGTATGCGTGGGTAATTTTTTTTCACCTAATTTTTTTGCCACTACCGCGTGATCAATCAGTATGCCTACTCCCGAGGTCTGGTGAAGGCGAGGGTATTTTTGTGCCAAGGTTTTTTGGCATTGCGCGAGTACTTGTGGATGAGTCATCACGGTGGTGACGCCAGAAAAATTGGCATCGGGGCGTATCATGAGCGCATGGGAAATTTTTATGGCGAACTCGTCCACAATTTTAAATTTATACTTGGCCATCGCATGGAGTGATTCATCCACCATGCCGCCTGAGGAGTTATGAATGGCCATTTGCCCGCGGTCAATTTCCCCGCGGTGCAAGGCATGCATTACCCTGGCGGATGTGTAGAGATATTTGATGGTATAGTTTTTTATGTGTGCCCTTTGCACATAATACTTCAGTGCCTCCTCATTAAAACTTCCCTTGCCGCCTTGAATGCCAAATGTGGTGGTGCCTTCGTGCACATGCGGGGGTAATAGTTTATTGTATAAGGTATCGTACGCGGCACCGATTTTGAGGCGCATCTCTTTGGTATGGGGGTTATAGTGTTGCAAGTCATTAAATAATTGCCAGGTATCATTGCAGGTTTGTTCTTGTAATTCCAATAATTTTTTGGTTCCTAAGGAGTCTATGGGCGTTGCTGCTAAGTGGTATTCTTTCAAAAGCCTTCCTATAAAATGTGCTAAGCCTTGTGAGTGAGCGGCCATGTTGTCATGGGTATTGGCGGGCATTTCTACGACACACAACTTTTTGCTTTGGAAGTACTCTTTCCAAAAGCGGTAGGTAGTATTACTGGCCTTAAATTGATCGAGGATGATGGGGAGCCCCTCAAAACCGTGTTGGCTGCTATCAGGGCCAAACATGGGATGGGTGAGCATGGCTTGCACATGAGTTCCTTGTACATATTTTGTAAAAATAGTGGCCGGATGCATTTTTACGGACAATACGTCCATGAGGATATGATGTGGTTGCATGTATTTTTTATGTGATGCGATGACGTGTTCGAACTCCCCAATGGGAACGGCATAAAAAATAGTTTCACTCGCATACACATCCTCCACATGGTGAGCTACCTTGGTATGAGCATGCAACGCGCTCTTATCTTGAATAGGTTTTTTGTCATACAGCGTAATAATAAAATCGTCTTTCAGCAGTTTATACAGTACTTTGCCAAATCTTCCAAAGCCTACAATACTAATGCTTTTCATAAGGGTTATACAGGTAAGTATTTGTTGATATGTTCTAATGGAGTGGCAATATTGGCGCGTATATATTGGGTGCCATTGTTGCCAAATGCAGTGCCTGGGGTTACTGCTACCTGTTTTTCTTGTAAGAGCCATTTACTGTACTCATCGGCATTGCGGTAGGTAGCGGGGATACGTGCCCACACAAATAAACCTCCTGCAGGTGGGGTACCAGTAAGGCCCATACCACGAAAGTGTTGCACTAAGATATCGCGATTGGCTTGGTATCTGGCAAGCATATTCTGGCGCCATGCATGGTCGGGATGGATAAACGCGTAGGCGGCCAGTTGTTGGAGCGGTCTGGAAAGTCCTGAGTCCATATGCGATTTCATGGTTTTGAGTGCCGCGATAATACTGTTATTTCCCGCCACCCACCCTATGCGAAACCCTGCAAAGGAAAACATTTTTGAGCATGAGCCAAGTTCTAATGCTACTTCAAAGGCGCCTGGGATTTCTAAGATACTCGGTGCTACATAGCCATCAAAGGTAATTTCGCTGTAGGCATTGTCGTACAGGATTAGTATCTTATGAGCATGTGCCATATCTACTAATTGTTGCAGTAAGGATAGATGTGCTACATGCCCGGTAGGGTTGGAAGGGAAATTGACCCAGATATATTTGGTGCGGGGGTTTATTTGTTTTTCAAGTGTCGCGATATCAAGGGGAGGGTGCGCATCCTCACCTAATGCATACGGAATAGGTATACCGCCGGCAATCAGGGTAGAGCTGGTAAAGGCAGGATACCCTGGGTCAGGCACCAAAACTTCATCGCCGGGATTGATAAGTGCAAGGGCTATGTGCGCAATCGCGTCTTTACTCCCTAATACCGGGTATAGGTTCTCAGTCGGGAGCGCCACATGAAAGCGGCTTTGATACCAATGCTGGAGTGCTGCAGAGAATTCAGGAAGGGGGCCATAGGGCGGGTACAGGTGCGCATCAGGTTCTTGCACAAAACGTTGCAGCGCATCAAGGTAGTGTTGGCTTGGCCTGAAATAGGGAATGCCAGGGCTTACATTGAGCACCTTGTTTCCTGTTGTTGCTTCTACTTCCTTAATACGTTGCCCCCATGCAAGGTGCACATAATCGGAAATGCTATTTAGTCTGTTGGCAGGTTGAATAGTCATACCTTGGTGTGGGATGTTAGCACGTAGGCATGGATTACGCGGTAGAGTTTTGCCACAAGCGCCTTTTCGAGACCTAATGATTGTGCATACGCTTGGCGGGTGCGCAGTACATGCAGCCAACGCGTACGATCCAGCGCCGAAAGCCCACGGCGTTTTTTTATTACATTAATTTTATGCGCAACGGCAATGCGTTGCGCGAGCAAGGTAATGATCTGCTGGTCCAGTGCGTCGAGCGTGACGCGATGCTTTGAAAGTGTGTCCATACGTATTAGGTATTTTGTGCTTTATGGCGCAAATAATGATCCATCACCACCAAGGCTGCCATGGCATCTACCATAGGTACCGCGCGGGGGAGTACACAGGGGTCATGGCGTCCAGAAGCAGCAAGAGTCACCTTTTCATGTTGAAGGTTGAGGGTTGCTTGTTGCTTTTTAATTGTGGCAACTGGTTTGAAGGCCACGCGAAAATAAATATCTTCGCCGGTTGAAATGCCACCCAAGGTGCCTCCAGCATGGTTGGTGTTTGTTTTCACGCGCCCCTTGGCATCGCAGGAAAATACATCATTATGTTCACTCCAGCGCATGCTAACCCCGGCAAAACCCGAGCCCATTTCAAATCCTTTTACTGCATTGATGCTGAGCATGGCTTTTCCTAAATCTGCCGACAGTTTATCAAACACTGGCTCTCCTAATCCCACAGGCACCTTACGAATCACCCCCTTGATCACACCACCAATAGAATCTCCTTCATCTCTTACGCTTTCCACAAGGCGTATCATATCTGTGGCCACCGCAGGGTCTGCAGCGAATGATATTAGCTTCAATATCCGCATGTGTTATGTTC
>CAYHRN010000050.1:0-5628 GCA_964359155.1 uncultured Gammaproteobacteria bacterium
CGCTACGCTCAGAATGACATCTTATAAAATTTCGCTTTCAATCTCCTCCAGGCGCCTGTACTTCGCCATGCGCACGGGCTGAGAGGGTGAACCTGATTTAAGATAATCTGCTCCCACTGCCACTGCAAGGTCGGCAATGAAACTATCCATAGTTTCACCTGACCGATTCGATATAATCACCTTCATACCCGCCACTTGTGCCCGCTGCACACAATCAATAGTTTCGGAAAGTGTGCCAATTTGATTGGGCTTGATTAAAATAGCATTGGCGGCATGAGTGGCAATCCCCTGCTCTAAACGCTGAATATTGGTGGTAAGCAGATCGTCACCCACCAGCAATAGTTTTGAGTTTTTTGTGAAGAGTTGTGAGTTAAAATTCTGCCACGCCTCCCAATCATCTTGTGCAAAAGGGTCCTCCAGAGACACGATGGGATATTTTTTGAGCCAGTCTTGATACAGCAATGAGAGCTCTGTAGCAGTAAGTTCTTTGTTTTCACATTTCAAGGCATAGCGGCCCGTTGCAGGGTTGTAAAACTCGGAAGCTGCCACGTCGAGCGCAAGCATCACGTCGCGCCCGGCAGTATATCCGGCGTCTTCTATTGCTGCCATAAGAAATTTTAGCCCATCTTCGTTCTTAACCCCACCCTTCCTCCCCTTATCATAAGGGGAGGTGGAGGAGGGGTTAATTCCTTGGATCGTGAAACCACCCTCATCTCCCACGCCTGGCGTAATACCCTGCTGCTCGAGCACTTTCTTTAATGCCTCCCTAATCTTCTGCCCCATAAGAATAGCATCAGCCACATGCGGGGTTTGCGGTACTACCATGAATTCTTGAATATCTAGAGTGAAACCCCCGTGAACACCCCCATTCAAAATATTGAACATGGGTTGGGGTAGATTGTGGGTTATAGGTGATAGATTATAGAGAGAACAAAGATACTTATATAAAGGCACTTTGGAACAAGCCGCGGCAGCGCGGGCACACGCCAAGGAAACACTCAATAAGGCATTCGCACCCAACTTTGCTTTATTGGCAGTACCATCAAGCTCACACAGGAGAACGTCAATGCCTTGCTGATCAGTTGCATCATGCCCCACAAGGCGCGGTGCGATCATTTTATTAACATTATCGATCGCATCTTGTGCAGATAGTGCCACAGCTTCATGCACTCCTACCGATGCACCTGCAGGCACACTTGCAGCACCACAACTGCCGTCTTCCAACACCACCTGCGCCTGTAGTGTTGTATGTGCGCGGGAGTCAAGGATCTCAAGGGCGGTGATACTCGCAATGGTTCCTTTACTCACATTATTTCTTTGTCAGTTGTCGCACAAGCTTATCTTTCGCTAGATCAAGTGCCTCGGCAATGGTGTGGTCGTCCTCGGATGCCAACACCACACCACGCGACGTTTTCAGATGCAAGGTGACATTGAAGGCTTTCTTTTTCGTAAACTGTTCTGCCCGCACTTCCAACACATGGGGGGCAGGGGCGAAACGCAAGGCCGCATGTTCAAGTGAAACGATTTTCTTTTCCATATACTGTTCAAGCATGACCTTTTCTTGGGTTGAGAAATTCTTCAACGAATAGTGTATATCCATATTATTTATCTTATTTCATTTACTAGTGGCCAATGGCTATTGGCTATTTAGAGTACCTTATGCCCATTCATCACTAATGAAAAACGTAAACCTACATACTCCGCAGCCTTGCGACAATGGCTCATGCGGTCGATAAATGCTTCAAAATATTCCATAAGCGGCGTAATGGCAGTATCTACATCAAGCTCAAGCACAATCTCTTTGGTTTCCATTTCTACCCGCAAAAACGAACGTGTCACCGCATAATTCACGCGCGTATGAATATCAGTCTTCAGCATATGGGGGTTCACGTCTTTGGCAGGCACGCGCGAACGGTGCACATCGCTTTTGTCGGCCAAAATCACAATGGCAGAAATAGGGTTGAAAATAATACTCGAAGGTTGATCGTGGGCGTAAATGGCATTAATCACGGTGACTACGTCTTCAGGGGCCATTTTCAAGCTTTGTAAAATGGGGTACACCAAATTCGCCGACCATGCATAATGGTCAGCACGATTGATAAAATTCCCCATATCATGGCAGTACGCGGCAATGGCGGCAAGTTCTTGATCATGGCGGCTTAACCCCAATTTTTCTGCCACATTACGGGCAATGGTAGAAACCAGCTCGGCATGGCGGAACCCATGCTCGGTATAGCCTATGGACTGAATATTCTGGTCGGTACGCAAAATATATTCGTGAATGTACGGATTGCTTTTAACTTGGGAGAGTGTGACCATAGTTTTCTTCTACTATACCACATCTAAAGCTCTCCTTCTAGGATACGCTTTCGGATACTTTTGACAAGCTCTATGGTGGTAAAAATATTGTGAATCGTGGCTAATCGCGGCCCCAGCATTTCGCCTGCACGGAATAAATGGTGCAAATACGCAGCAGAGAAATGCATACAAGTGTAGCAGGTACAACCCTGTACCGGGGGAGCCTTCATGCTGCCATATTTGGCATTAGTGACAGTAATACGGGAATGCGTGGTGAGCAGCACCCCATGCCGTGCAAGGCGCATGGGGAATACGCAGTCAAAGGTATCCATGCCACGCTTAATACATTGTTCAAAATCATCTAAGTGGCCAATACCTAGCAAGTGCCTCGGCGTGCCCGGGGGTAAGTGTGGCACCATCCATTCCAAAATAGTGTGCATTTCTTGTTTTGAGTTCCCCAACGCACCGCCAATACCAATACCATCAAATGGAAGTGACGATATATACTTTGCGCTTGCAGCACGCAAGTCTTGGAAGTTCCCGCCCTGCACAATACCGAAGAGGGCTTGACCTTGGTGATGTGCCTCAAGTGAACGCACGGCCCATTTGTGCGTACGCTCCACTGCCTGCTTGGTATACTCATAGCTATGCAAAGGACTACTGCACTCATCAAAGGCAAAAATAATATCAGCGCCTAAGTTGCGCTGAATTTCCATGGACTTCTCTGGAGTAAATCGATGCGAAGAGCCATCCAAGTGCGACTTGAACGTCACTCCATCATCATCAATCGCCACCAACGAATCTAATGCCGCACCTTGCCCTTGTGCCATAGCACGCAATCGTTCTGCCCCGCCAATCATAAACCCATCCCCCCTCTCCCCTTGCGGGAGAGGGTTCGGGTGAGGGGTGATTTTCCCTATGCGATCCTTCCCGCCCCCTAGCCCCAAACTAAACACCTGATACCCTCCGGAATCTGTCATCCATGGTTTACTAAAGCCACTAAACCCATTGAGCCCTCCCATTTGTTTCACCACTTCATCCCCTGGCCGCAAATACAAATGGTACGTATTAGCAAGCGCAATCTCTACCCCCAAACTTTTCAGTTCATCAGGGCTTAATGTTTTCACTGTAGCCTGCGTGCCTACCGGCACAAAGCAGGGCGTATGAATTTGCCCATGCGGCGTGCTAATTACCCCCGCCCGCGCCCAGCTTTTTTTACTTTTTTTGACAATATGGAAGGTCATAACTTTCTATTGGGTCTTATAAATCATGTCATGATGATCGAAATCTAACAAACACACTTCTTGTGCTGCTTCATGGATTTCATATACTAATACAAAACAACCCGCCACATGGACACGGCGAGTATTGTTGAAGTAACTTGATACATACACTATGCAACACCGTAACGCTTTCTAAAATTTTTCACCTTAATGGATTTTTCAGAAGCAATATCCTGAATGCGCGTAATAGCTTCGGAACGCATCACAGGTTCCTCTATGACCATTTTTTTTATGCTCTGCACTTCTTCTTGAAGGCGAGTAAGCTGCTGGTAAATAACCTGTAGGGTGGGCTTAATCATATGTGTTATATCGTATGATTATTGTATCAAAATGAAGCCAAAAGTCAAAGTTGTTACTTCTGCCTCAGTACCTCCACCATCACGTCCTGTGGCATGGGCACTTCGCGCACGGGGCTTACGCCTGGGTACCGCCACGTGCTGATGATTTTATATTTCTTGGTGGTGAGTCGCGTGGTGTGAGTGGTGAGCTTGAGATTTTGGGTTTTGGTTTGAAACATTACCCAAATTTCGGTGGGGTGTTTTTTACTGCCGGTGCACTGCATCACGGCGGTAGTTTTTACCGCCACCCCTTCTTCGGTGCGCTGCGGCCGCGTGATCACGCTCTTCACCTTACTTTCGGACAGCCCATAAAACCGCATTTTTTCGGCTGCGTGTTTCGTCCAGGCAAATCGCTCGGTATTTTTGGGCGGATTGAAGTTCATATCATGGCTTCAGAGCCATGAACACTGTACTCCTTACGCAAAAAAGAGCAAATACTTTTCAAGCTGGGCAAAGGTGGTTCCGTACGCATGGCCGCCGGTAAGCGCATCAGCAAATACCTCATGCAGCCGCGTGAGTTCGCGTAACCGCATACGCCAGCGTGCATCTTTAAAAATCAAGAATAAAATATCAAAGGCACGGTCGGCAGCATTCTGCGCATATTCCTCTTGCCCTTTCGCTCGCAGTGTTTCTACGCGCTTCACTTCACTGCCAAATATTAGCAGCTGCTGGGCCAAGGAAAAGCTAGAAAAACGTTCTTGAAGGGTACCGGACTGCGTCATAATCTCATTAATGGGGTGAGGTTTAATCTCTTTTAGAGGTTAAACCTCCAAAAATTAATCCTTACTGGGTACGCGCCAATTAAATGGATATTGAACACTGAAACCGCACTCGTCTGCTCCTTGTAACCAAATCTCCCTAATTGGAAATATTTGTCAACAAAATAGGATCACTTACAAAGATTCTTGCTTGGCTTGAGTATGGTTCATAACATTTAATCCTTGGGTCATCATTGAAGGGGCAACCTCGCACGGAAAATCCAGTCTTAATGCATCGAACATGACCATTATATATCTTTACATAATTATATAACTCAAATCCAACCGTAAGCCTACGGCCACTATCATCGGTAGCCTCAGTCCTCCAACCTTGTTGATGCAAGTATTTGTCCCATGCATCGAATCCAGGGACATCTTCATCGATTTCCCTTGTAGTATCTGCAAAGTACACACGCCCAACCATAGATACGGGATGGTCTATACTAGATTTAAAAACATGGAGAGATCTCAGGCTTTTATTACTTTCATTCAGGGGCTCTAGCTCCCATGAAAATGATTCTGGAAGAGAGGGGATCCCCCACACTGCATCAACAGCACTTTTGGGATCAACATGAGTAATAGATGCACTACACCCCACAAGCGCGAGGACGCCAAGAAGCATTAAACTCATCCCCAGCATTTTTTTCATATTAGTTTTGGCTAATTTAAGGTGAGTATAGAAATTCTTCAATCTCCTTCCGCACTTTTGGAAACTCACCAACTTCGCTCGTGGTACGCTTGCGGCAGACCATGTAGATGGACGAGGCGAGCGAGGCGGTCTCCTGGGCATTCATTCGAGCCTGCATCTCCGTATGAATTGGCCAGGATGCTGTCATGTAAAGCCCCACGTTTAGCAGTCCATTGATGATTGCCTCCCATGCTTCGGTCGTTTTGTGAGCAAAGACGATTACCACTATGCCGTCAAGTTTAAGTGTGCGATGAATTTCGCGA
>CAYHRN010000051.1:0-5428 GCA_964359155.1 uncultured Gammaproteobacteria bacterium
CCATTATCACCGCATTACACGATGTACTATATAGCAGTACGATTGGCGCCAGTGAAATTAGTGTAGGGAAAGATCAATGGAATATTTCGGCGCTTTTAAACACCACGAGCCGAAGCGAAGATCGTGATGCCATAAATATATTCCAGGCAAGCGCCGAAAACGACTACAAAACTGCCCGCACCAAGTATGATGCTAATTTTACCAACTACAAAAATGCAAGCCGATATTCTGATAGGCCTACCATAGAAATCCTTCTTAATGAAACACTCGAAACCACCAAGCGCATTGCACAAGCCGCTAAAAGCGAAAGTAATTATTTCGATGCGTGGGTGGACTTTCGCACGAAGCAAAGCCAGACTATTTTTACCACGGTCAAAACCTATCAAACCAATTTAGCAACCTATACCGGCCAAACAAATAATCACCTATCAAGTTTACTTTCTATCCAAAGAACCTTGCAAGACAATAAAGATGCATTGCGTAATGCAGAAAAAGATTTGGCAACTATGGCGCAGAATAATCCGTTAGACCTGGCATCAGCGAGTGCAGAGGTTAAAGAACGCGAAGCGTCACTACAAAAATTACAAATGGGCCCGGATCCTTTAGATCTTCGCACGCAACAGTTAAGTGTCCAGCAACGGAAGGATGCCCTTCTTGACGCGCAAGAAAAACTTGGTGATTACACGATTCGCGCACCCTTTGCAGGAATACTGGCAAAAATAACTATAAAAAAGGGTGATCCTGCCACATCCGGCACCATCATGGCCACCTTAATTACCCCTCAACGCACCGCCACGGTTTCATTAAATGAAGTGGATGCGGCCCAACTCCAAGTAGGGCAAAAAGCAACACTTACCTTTGACGCCATTCCTGATGTAAGCATCGCAGGAGAAGTAGCCGAGATTGATGCGTTGGGCACGGTAAGCCAAGGAGTAGTAACCTATGCCGTCAAAATTCTTTTTGACACGCAAGATATACGCGTCAAGCCTGGCATGAGTACGTCGGCCGCCATTATTACCAATGTGCACCAAAATGTACTGCTGGTTCAAAATAGCGCGGTGAAATCACAAGGGGAAACAAACTATGTAGAAGTGTTTACTCCCCCATTAGCAGCATCCCCAGGGAATCAAGGAACTATCTCCACAATTCCCCCCAGCCGTCGCAATGTAGAAATTGGCCTTGCCAATGACACTTCAACCGAAATTACCTCTGGTATTGAGAAAGGCGACCAAGTGGTGGTACGCACCATTACTCCTACTACCACACCGGCTGCCCCACAAGCACCCAGCTTAATTGGGGGTGGCGGCGGGCGAGGGTTTGGAAGATGATATAAAAGTAAGGTAGAGCGAAGGATATTCCCCTAAGAACAAAACGGCGGAAGCCGAGCGGGCATGGTGTCCCGCGCCTAGCGGGACGAGCGAGGCTGAGCCATTAAGACTGGCGAGCTCGCAGGGCAAGCCAAGTCTGGTTGTTCGTGGGGAATATCCTTCGCGAGACGCACCATGTATGATCGAACTACATAATGTCCATAAAATATACACCACGGGTACTATTGAGTTTCATGCCCTCAAAGGAGTAAGTTTCACAATTCACGATGGCGAATTTGTGGCCATTATGGGGCCTTCGGGAAGCGGTAAAAGTACCTTGATGCATCTGTTAGGTGCGCTCGACACGCCCACCAGCGGCACCTATCATCTTGATGGGAACAATGTGGCCAATCTGTCGGAAGACGAACTTGCGCATATACGCAAAACCAAAATTGGTTTTGTATTTCAGGCATTTAATCTGTTGCCGCGCGCCACCGTGCTCCGCAATGTGATGCTCCCGTTGGTGTATGCAGAAGTTCCCCGGCATGAACGTGAGACACGTGCCAAAACCGCCTTACTTGCTTCGGGTATGGATGAAGAACATTTTACCCATCGCTCCAACCAATTGTCGGGCGGGCAAATTCAACGCGTGGCCATTGCCAGGGCCCTCGTGAATAACCCCAGCCTTATTTTAGCCGATGAGCCCACGGGCAATTTGGATTCAAAAACAGGAGAAATTGTACTTAGCACCTTTCAAAAACTCAATGAAGAACACGGAAGAACTATTATTCTCATCACCCATGAACATGATGTGGCACAACACGCCAAAAGGATTATTTTTGTAAAAGATGGCTTGGTGGTAAGCGATAAGGCAACAGGCACCACACCATAACATTTCTATGACCTCCGCCGACGTCCTACAAGAAACCTATACTGCGCTCTCTGCGAATAAGGCACGTTCTGGCCTTACTATACTAGGTATTGTGATTGGTATTGCCAGCGTGATTGCCATGACCGCCATTGGGAGGGGCGCGCAAAACGCCATTCAAAGCCAAATACAGTCTATTGGTTCAAACCTTATCTTGGTGAGCCCTGGTGCGCAACGAGGCCCCGGGTTTCAAGTAAGTACAGGGCGTGGTGCGGCGCGTACCTTAACGCAAGAAGATGCCAATGCCATCATAGCAGAAATACCATTGGCGTTTGCGGTAGCACCCGAACTCTCGGGCCGCTACCAAATCACGGCCAAGGGTAAAAATACCAATACGTCCGTGATTGGCACCACGGCAATGTACCCCACCGTACGCAATATGCAGATCGATCAAGGTTCATTTATTACCGACAGTAATATTCGTAGTCTTTCCAAAGTTGCAGTATTGGGCCCCACGGCGCGTGACGATTTATTTGGGCCTGACATCGATGCCTTAGGGCGCACGATTCGGGTGAAAAACATCGAATTCAAGGTGATTGGTATTACCAAAAGTAAAGGGGGCACAGGTTTTGGCAGCCAAGATGATATGGTATTTATTCCCTTAAGCAGTGCGCAACGCTTTTTGGCCGGCGACAATTATGTCAGCACCATTTCTGTGCAAGCAGCCGATGCCGCATCTATGAAAACCCTTCAGGAAGAAATTACCAACCTTTTGCTTGGGCGACACCATATTAGCAATGCTCAATTAGCCGACTTTAGTACTCTGAACCAAGCCGATATTGTGGCCACCGCTTCAAGTGTGGCAAGCACCCTCACCCTACTCTTAGCTTCGGTGGCAGCAATATCATTGCTTGTAGGCGGTATTGGTATTATGAATATGATGCTCACCACGGTTACGGAACGCACGCGTGAAATTGGGTTGCGGAAAGCTATTGGTGCTAAGGCGCACGAAATCAATATCCAATTTCTTGTGGAGGCGGTGATGCTTACCTTGCTGGGTGGGGTGTTAGGGGTTATGCTAGGGTATGCAGTGTCGTATGCAATTACCGCATTAGGATTTTTACAAACCAGTGTGTCTCTTTCATCAACCTTGCTGGCCTTTGGAGTATCCGCAGGTATCGGTATTATCTTTGGGTACTACCCTGCACGCCGCGCGGCAAAACTGAACCCCATAGAAGCATTAAGATATGAATAAACCAAGCACCTCAGCGAAGGCAATCCCTGGAAAAGATCTTACGCAGTGCGACTGGCACGAGTCTGAGCAATTTTTCAACAGAAAAATATGCGGGTCTTTTCTAGGGATTGCCAAGCAAAGAGGTGCGGTGTAACTTGAAACAAATCAAGATATATGGACAAAATAATTGCAGGAATCGTGGTAGGAGTGGTGTTAGTAGGAAGTGGTGCATTTTATGGCGGCATGAAATATGCAGGCAGTAATGGTGGGCGCGGCAACTTTGCCAATATGACGCCTGAAGAACGCCAAACACGTTTTCAACAAATGGGGGGTGCAGGGCAGGCACGTGGTGGGCGCGGTGGCATGGGCGGAGGTTTTACCAATGGGGAAATTTTAAAGAAAGACGCAACCAGTATTACCTTGAAGCTGCGCGATGGCGGAAGTAAAATCGTGTTCTACTCCTCTACCACCGAGGTGAGTAAATTTACCGCGGGTTCTGCAACGGACTTAGAAATAGGAAAAACAATAAGTGTAAACGGCACCACAAACCCCGATGGAAGCATCACGGCACAAACTATTCAAATACGGCCATGAAACTTTTTATTTCCGCAAAACCCAATGCCCATGAAACGCGGGTAGAAAAGATTGATGATACGCATTATACCGTAAGCGTGACTGCACCCCCTGTACAAGGAAAAGCAAATAGAGCTATTATACAAGCACTTGCTGATCACTTCAGCGTGCCGCCTTCCTGTGTGGCCCTTCTGCGCGGCCATACCAGCCGCCAAAAACTTATTGAAATAACTATACCCTAAACCCTATAACCTAAATACCCAATTTCTATGATATCCACAGAACAAAAAATAGTGACAGGTGGTGCAGGTGCAGTATTGGCGCTCTTGGTACTTATGGTACTGTTTGGCAATGACACGAAAATAACTCCGCCCAATGCCCTAGCAACGCCCGTAGAGCGCGCACCTTGGAGCACGGGTACAGGGAAAGAATTAGCAACGCTTACCGAATATGGCGACTTTCAATGCCCTGCCTGTGCCGCGTATGAACCCGTGGTGCAACAACTGCGTAAAGACTATGGCGACAAGCTAGCCTTTGTATATCGCCAATACCCGCTCTACACTATTCACCCCCATGCCCTTGCCGCAGCATACGCAAGTGAAGCCGCCGGGTTACAAAATAAGTTCTGGGACATGCACGACATATTATTTGCCAAACAAGATGGATGGGCAAAAAGCAGCAATGCAGCAACCCTTTTTGAGGGCTATGCCACCGAGCTCAAGCTCGATATGGATAAATTCAAAACTGATGTGGTAAGTAGCGCTGTACAAGGCGCGGCAAGTTATGATTATGCAGAAGGCGAAAAATTGGGCGTGAATAGTACGCCCACGTTTTATTTGAATAATGAAAAAGTAGTCAATCCAGGAAGTGGTGAAGGGTTTAAGGCCTTGATTGATGCCGCGCTTAAAAAGCCTGCAGTTAAAAAATAACTTCTATGGCCCTTATCCCTACGGTCAATACCCTGCTGGGCGTGCTCACGGTGGTGGCGCAAGCAATGGTGGTTCTCACGGTACTGGCACTGCTCACCAAAAATAAACTAGACGCGAGTAAAAAGTGGCTTGCGCTTCTTGGCGGCCATGCATTTTTGGTTTCTTTTAGTGTTGCTTTTATTGCCACCACCGGCAGCTTATTCTTTTCCGAAGTTGCAGGGTACAACCCGTGCAAACTGTGTTGGTATCAACGTATTTTTATGTACCCACAAGTGATTATTCTGTGGCTAGCATGGAAAAAACAAGATTTCTCCGTGGCACTGACCACGTTGGTGTTGTCGATAATAGGCGGCGTTATTGCCCTATACCATTACCTTTTGCAAATTGGCCTTGCACCCGAGCTTTCCTGCTCCACCGTGGGGTACTCGGCAAGCTGCAGTGAACGCTTTATTATGCAATTTGGCTATATCACCATTCCCCTCATGGCATTCTCTGCCTTTGCACTCATCCTCGCCGC
>CAYHRN010000052.1:0-5398 GCA_964359155.1 uncultured Gammaproteobacteria bacterium
AATATCTACCACATTATTAATTGCTTTCACCCCGCAGGCTTGCAGCCGCTCTTGCATCCACGCGGGGCTGGGGCCAATCTTGATGCCTTCGATGAGGGCCGCGTACATGCGGGGACAGAGCTTGGGGTCGAAAATATTCAATCGCAAATCCTTATTAATGCGAATGGGGCCTGCCCGATCATCCGATCGGGCACCAGGTCGAATGACCTGGTGGATCCCCGCCTTCGCGGGGATGACACTTCGTGTCATTTTGACATTCGTGAGCGCCGCTACTTCCCTTGCCACGCCCAATACGGAAAAACAATCGCCGCGGTTGGGCGTAATTTTTAAATCCAGGACCGTGTCCTTGCCTACGGCAGCCATTTTTTCTACTTCAAAACCTGCCAAGGTAAGCTTGGTACCAAGTTCCTTGGGAGGCATCGTGACTTTTACAAAATCGTTCAACCAATTAAGTGATAATTTCATACTAGAATTGCTTCACGAAACGTAAATCGCCGCCATAGCTCAACCGAATATCGGTTACTTTATTATGCAACATCATAAGCCTATCCACCCCCATGCCAAAGGCATAGCCATTATACTCTTTCGGGTCTACCCCCATATTTTTGAGCACCACGGGGTGCACCATGCCTGCGCCCAACATTTCCAGCCATCCATCACCTCCGCATACGCTACACCCTTTCCCTTTACAAAGGAGGCAGCTCATATCTACTTCAATACCAGGCTCTACAAAAGGGAAAAAGCTGGGCCGTACGCGAATTTCTACATCACCAAAAATGTTCTGAAGCAACATCTTTAACACGCCAATAAGATCGGTCATGCGCACATTTTTATCGATCACTAAACCTTCGCATTGGTAAAATGTGGTTTCATGCCTAGCATCCGTGGCCTCATGCCTGAATACGCGCCCAGGCACAATAAGCCGCACAGGCGGTTTACGGGTTTCCATAGCACGCAATTGCACAGGGCTGGTATGCGGCCTTAATGGAAGATTCTGACTTCCTGGCTTATCGTTTTTCAACCAAAACGTATCCCACATATCCCGCGCCGGATGATTTTTTGGGATATTTAATTTATCAAAACTATATTCTTCGGTTTCTACTTCTGGCCCCTCTACCACTTCAAACCCTAACTGTGTAAAAAACCCCACAATTTTGCGCATGAACTGCGTAATGGGGTGCACATGGCCCACTTCTATTTTTTTCCCAGGAAGAGTGAAATCCATAATTTATAAAGAAGCTTTTTCGATAGTAATCTTCATCCCCAACCACTTCTCCGCAATACCCTGAAACCGTGGTGTCACATCGGACAGGAAAAATTGGTGGCTACTCCCCTTCTTCAGTGTAGCCTCAAGCTCGGGATGATCTTTAATATACTGCGCCAACTCTTTAGCTACTTCTTCTGCGGGGTCTACCAGCTTCACACGACGCCCTACATATTGTTGTAGCATACTTTTTAAAAATGGGTAGTGGGTGCAGCCTAAAATAAGGGTGTCTACCCCTTGCTGCAGCAAAGGCCGCACATAATATTTTAAAATACGCTTGGTTTCTGGCCGCTTCAACCAACCTTCTTCTACTAAAGGCACCAAGAGCGGCGCTGCCTGGCCTAGTACCTTCATATCCGGATGCTTTTCTTTTAACAAACGCTCGTACACCCCGCTATTCACCGTGGCATAGGTGCCAATCACGCCTATGCGTTTGTTCTTGGTTACTTGCGCCGCTTTTTCCACGGCAGGCACAATCACATCAAATACTGACACTTTTGAAGCAGCGCGAATAGCGCTTGCGGCTACTGCTGAAGCAGTGTTGCAGGCAATCACGATTACATGGGCACCGTACGATTCTAAAAACGCGGCATCTTCCAGGCCAAACTTGGTAATAGTTTCTTGCCCCTTGGTGCCATAGGGCAACCGCGCCGTATCGCCAAAATATAAAATCTGATATTGAGGCAATTGCCGCAGAAGCTCTTTTACTACTGTTAAACCCCCAATGCCCGAGTCGAATATGCCGATCATAAGGAAAGATTGTAAGGATTATAGGGATCGTAAGGATGGTTAGGATGTTATGAAATCAATCAGCTCACCCCGCTTCGCTTCCATGATCTCTTTGGTACTCGCTTCCACATTCAATCGCAGCAAGGGCTCGGTGTTGGAAGCGCGGAGAGAAAACCACCACCAGAACACACCCTCACCCCCGCCTGCGGCGGGGCCTCTCCCGTGAAGGGCGAGGCGAGGAAAGAAATTCATACGAATACCATCCATGGTTTCAATGCTGCTCGCCTCTTCTTTATAGTGCGCCAATATCTGTTGCATTTTAGCTTCTTTATCAACAACCGTAAAATTAATTTCGCCCGAATGCGCATAGCGGCGCAAAGGACGCACGAGTTCTGAAAATGCTTTCCCTTCTCTGGACATCAATGCCGCAATCATAAGCCATGCGAGGTCCGTACATTCAATATTAAAAAAATCACGCCAATAATAATGGCCAGAAAGCTCCACCCCTAATACCGCACGGGGTTCTTGCGCCAATCGCTGCTTCATATAGGCATGCCCTACACGCTCCAACACGGGCACCCCGTGAGAGGCGCGCACTTCTTCTAAAAGCACATTACTTACCCGCACATCATGTAGCACCTCTGCACCTTTATGCGCCTGTAATACTTCTTGCGCTAAAAGTGCTCCTACTAAATCCATAGGAACAATAGTACCCTGCTCGTCTACAAACCCAATACGGTCGGCATCGCCATCATACGCAACTCCCAAATCGGCATGTACCTCTTTCACCTTTGTCTGAAGATCCACCAAAGTTTCTGGTTTTAAAGGATCGCCTAAGTGGTGGGGAAATGTGCCATCAAGTTCAAAATATAAAGGAACAAGTTTGGCCTTGAGATGCGGGAAAATCGCGTGCGCGCCCACGCCCCCCACGGCATTGGCTGCGTCCACCACCACGGTGAGTGGTTTGATAGTGCTAGGATTCACTAAAGAAAAAAGTTTTTGCACATACGCAGTGCTAATGTCTTTCTTCTCCACATCAAGTTGAACCTCTGTTGCGGGGTAGGTGAGATGTGCCATGGTGCGTACTATGCTTTCAATTTCGGGCATACCAGTTTCTTTCCCAATAGCCCTCGCCGTGCCATTGCAAAGCTTCAAACCGTTATACTGCGGCGGATTATGCGAAGCACTTACCATAATACCCGCCTCATGCGCGGGGTACGCAGCAACTGAAAAATTAAACATGGGGGTGGATACAATACCCACGTCTACCGCGCGTGCCCCTTCGTCAAGAATTCCCTGCAGCACTGCCCTTTTCAGTGAAGGAGAAGACACGCGCGCATCAGACCCTACGGCAATAGTTGTTGCATGGTTAAACCTTACCATGGCCCGCGCCACGCGATACGCAATATCTTCGTTAAGCTCGCTGGGGTACACCCCCCGAATATCGTACGCTTTAAAAATGGACATACGCTGTTTTCTATCCCCTCCTTACGAAGGAGGGGTACGGGGAGGTTTACTCTTTATTACTTCCATAATTTTCAAAACCATCGCATCCATATTCTGGTACACATCAGTATTAGTAAACCGTAGCACAGATATGCCCAAAGATTCAATCCATTGCTGCCGCGCCTGGTCGTACTGCACGCTCGCATTATTCAAAAAATGAGAATCACCGTCAAGCTCAATGGAGAGGTGAAGTTCGGGGCAATAAAAATCCACAATGTAGGCTCCCATGCTATATTGCCGTCGAAACTTGTAGCCATTCAGTTGTTTTCCTTTAAGCTTCATCCATAAGAGTACCTCAGCCTTGGGCATGGCATTACGTAATGTTTTTCTTGTTTTTGTCTCTGTGATTTTATTGAAAATAAGGGTCATGGAATAAACCTCCCCTTAATCCCCTCCTTCGTAAGGAGGGGATGCCATAAATATCAATTCCACTATACCAAATACCAGGACTTAACGTAAATAAAATGAGGGCGCTCCGCACCAAGACTATCATTTCTTCGCCACCACCACCAAATTATTCCCCTGCCACCAAGACTTTTTTTCTCCTCGCTTACCATAATATGCTTGCTGGATTTGAAAACCACTTTTTTGTAAAAGCCGGCGAAGTTCGCGTAGCGTGAATGCATGATAGTACCGGTACGCCTGCACCGCAGGCGCCGCACTCCCCTTCCAAGGAATCAAGAGGTCATCAAAATCTAAATCACGTGGACGCTGGAAATGCAACTTCCACCACTTAGGTTGCCATAAATTCCATGCGGTAAGCACAAGCGTGCCGCCGGGCTTGAGGGCCTTATACAAATTATCTACCGCCTGCTGCCGCAAAGCTACCGAAGGAATATGCGGAAGCACTCGTATACACAATAACAAATCAAACTCATCGCGATATTGTAGGGTGAGAATATCACCCACTTCAAACTGCGGCCCTCTTTGAGGCACTTTTTCACGATCGTGAATAAGTGTCTCGATCATAGCACCATGAGAACCATCCCATTTCTCTTGCGCCAGTTCAATTAACTTTTCAGATGAATCAATGCCCAGATATGAAACATTCTGATCTTTGAATGATTCATACAGCCTCCCATTGCCACACCCCACATCCAGTACCTTGTTGCCCGGCTGCACAAGACCCTTTAAAAAATCTCCTTCTTCCGATGTGCTAAACCGCGTAGCAGAAAATTCACCAGCAATGGTGTTGTAATCCTTACGTATCTGCTCGAGTATTTTTCTTGCAGTTTCTAGGGTCATAGGATGTCACGAATGGGCTAAAGCCCCACGAATTACGCTAATGGGGACGAGATTTTACAAGTCGCATAATCTGTAAAGGTCGTACCCTAAAATTAACAAGTATTCCTAACGGCATCGTCAGGGCATCCAAATAACGGATAATTTGTTGCCGATGATCAACGGTAAGCCGATCGACTACTTTAACTTCTACTAAAATCTTCTCATCTACTACAAGATCTGCCTTAAATAAACCGAGGTCTTGTTCTTTGAACATAACACGAAAAGGCACCTCCACCTTAAAAGCAATTCCCATCTCTTGCAAGAGCGAACAAATTGCCTTCACATAATGCTTCTCTTGAAATTTTGTACCAAGTTTATTTTGAACTTCAAAAAAGATACCATTAAGCTTATACGACAACTCGGGCAAGATGAGGTTGGACATATTTTCTACCGTAATGGTACACTAAAATCATCATTCGTGAAATTAGTGGGGCGCAAGCCCATTCGTGAAATCCTATGCCACAATTGCAGCAACAAGATCCTCCTATCTACAACGCCATACAAAAAGAACTCCAAAGGCAACGCGAAGGGTTAGAAATGATCCCGTCGGAAAACTTTGTGTCACCGGCGGTACTTGAAGCCTTGGGGTCGGTACTTACCAATAAGTATTCCGAA
>CAYHRN010000053.1:0-5358 GCA_964359155.1 uncultured Gammaproteobacteria bacterium
CCCCCCCCTCCCCCCCATGGGTTTTGGTAAAACAAAAAACCATACCCTCCTTCCCCGCGCCTCTCCCTGGAGGGGAGAGGCCCCGCCGCAGGCGGGGGTGAGGGTGAAACCCGTATCCACACTGTCGTGATCGCCGCCCAGCATGATCCTGATATTTCTTTACAAAAATTGCGCGCCGATATTACGGAATATGTAATTTTTCCGGTGTGTGGGAAGTGGCTTACCAAAACTACCAAGTGCTTTATTAATAATACAGGCCGTTTTGTGCTTGGCGGGCCGGTGTCCGACACAGGCTGTACTGGGCGTAAAGTGGCCGTGGACACCTATGGAGGCTTAGCGCATCATGGGGGTGGTGCGCTTTCAGGGAAAGACGCCACTAAAGTAGACCGGTCAGCTAGTTATATGGCACGTTATATTGCCCGGCATGTGGTGGCTGCAAAACTCGCCACGGAGTGCGAAGTTAGTCTTGCCTATGCGATTGGTGGTACTGCACCGCTCGCCTATGAGCTTACCACCTTTGGTACGGGTACCGTACCCGATGACACCATCCTGAAGGCCGTGCGTAAAGTGTTTAATTGTGCTCCTGGTGCGATTATCCAAGGGCTTAAGTTGCGCACCGTAAAGTACTTGCCGCTTGCTGCCTATGGGCATTTTGGCAGGCCCGAATTAAAGCTCCCGTGGGAGAGGCTTGATAAAATAAAAGAATTATTGCATACTATCTTAACAAACAGATAGTCACAGATTATTACAGATGCCCACAGATCACAGATAGGGTACAGATCTGTGAGTACCTGTTATCCGTGAAAATCTGTTTTCTATCTGTGTAAATCTGTATTTCATATGAAACAAGGAATTCATCCTCAATATTTTGATGACGCGAAAGTTACCTGTGCGTGTGGCGCGGTGTATATTGCTGGGTCTACCGTGCAAGCTATGGTAGTAGAAAGCTGCAGCAGCTGTCACCCCTTTTATACGGGTAAATTAAAGCTGGTCGATTCTGCGCGCCGTGTAGAAAAGTTTGAAGAGCGCAAGAAAAAGAGCGCGTCCATGAAAACCAAAAAACAGCCCAAGGTAGAAGCGGCTGCCGAGGCACCATCTGCACCCGTAGCCTAATTTTGTTATGCCGTCCTTGGAAGACATTCAACATGAACTCAAAGCTCTTGAGGGGTCGCTCGCGGACCCTTCTTTTGTATCTGATCCTGCTAAGTTGAAAGGCGCCATGCAGCGCTACTCTGAACTTAAAAAACAACAAGGCAAAGCTTCTCATGTTACCGAGGGTGATAAAAAAATGATTGTAGAAATTCGGGCAGGCGCAGGCGGGGATGAGGCAGGGTTATTTGCCGCGGAGTTGTTTCGTATGTATAGCATGTATGCGCAAAAAAAAGGGTGGACTACGCGTAGTATTTCGGCCGACAGGTCCAGTGTGGGGGGGTATAAAGATGTCACGTTTTCTGTGAGTGGCAAAGGTGCGCAACAATTATTGGAAGGTGAGAGCGGTGTGCACCGCGTGCAGCGTGTGCCTAAAACTGAAAAAGCAGGTCGTGTGCATACCTCCACCGTGTCGGTAGCCGTGTTGCCAGTGGCAGAAGAAAGTGAAATTACGATTGCCCCAGGCGATATTAAAATGGATGTATTTTTAGCAGGCGGGCATGGGGGGCAAAGCGTGCAAACCACGTACTCGGCCGTGCGCATTACGCACTTACCTACGGGAATGGTGGTTGCCTGTCAAGACGAGCGCAGTCAATTACAAAATCGTTTGAAAGCCATGGAAGTGCTTCGTACCCGATTACTTGCGCAAAAGCGTGAAGCCGAACATGCCGCGCGTACGGCCGAGCGTAGTGCGCAAATTGGCCGAGGGTTTCGGGTAGAAAAAATCAAAACCTATAATTTCCCGCAAGACCGCCTTACTGATCACCGCATCAACAAAAACTGGCACAACTTAGGAGGTATTATGGAAGGGGATATTGATGAGGTTTTGGGAGCCACTAGCGACTAGCCACTAGAAGAAGAAGCCACTAGGAAAGAAAAAGTATGCTAAAATCGTACAAGGCACGCCGCCGTGGCGGAATCGGTATACGCACAACACTTAAAATGTTGCGGTCGTAAGACCTTGTGGGTTCGAGTCCCACCGGCGGCATTTCAGTATGTGGTATGTGTATATTTTGCAGAGCTTGAAAGATAAGAGAACCTATGTAGGATACACGCACGATATTCAGCGACGTCTTGCAGAGCATAATCGCGGTGCAGTAACAGCAACTCATGCAAGAAGGCCATTCGTGATTTTATTTACTCAAGAGTATCTTACTGAGGAGACAGCGAAACAAGGTGAACGTTATTGGAAAAGTGGGGCAGGGAGAAGAGCTTTAAAGAAATATTTTCAGCAATGCGATTCCCCCGCCTTACTCCTGAAAGGAGTAGGCGAGGCTCGCTCATTCCTGAACAAGGAATGAGCGGCTCCCCGGGCAGTGTGGAGGGGTGTACCGAATGGTAAGGTACCGGTCTCGAAAACCGGCGCTCGCAAGGGCTTGTGGGTTCAAGTCCCACCCCCTCCGTTGTGGGTTCGCCCGGTCATTCGACCGGGCGCCAGGTCGGATGACCTGGCGAATCTCACCCCTTCCGCCATTGTGCTATACTACCATCACGTATTATCTTATGAGTCGCATGGTAAAAATATTACTACCCCTTATTGTACTTGGCTTTTTGTTTGCGGTGCTTTTGGGCGTGGGGCTGTATCAGCGTTTTGTGGTGCAGCAGCCGGCGCTAGAGGCGCTGAAGCCCGTTAACCTCACCTGGTGGCGGGTATTTGATTCTGAAAGTTCAGTAGGCGACATCATCAGCGATTATACTGCGTTACATCAAAACGTTACCATAACTACGCGCACCCTTCGTTTTGACGAGTATGAACAAGCATTACTGGAAGCTCAAGCGCAAGACCTGGGGCCCGATATCGTATCCCTGCACAATACTTGGATGGGTAAATACGCAAGTAGACTCGTGCCTATGCCGGCAAGTATTACTTTGCCGGTGCAACATGAAACAGGAAGTTTAAAAAAAGAAATTACCACAGAGCTAGTAACCACGCCCACACTTTCACCGCTCGATATACGCGAGCAATTTGTAGATGCCGTGGCAAGTGATGTGATTATTGGTGATGCCATTATGGCTTTGCCTTTCGCACTGGACACCTTGGTGTTGTATGTGAATCGTGATATTTTGCAACAAAAAGGTATTGCGTTGCCGCCTACCACATGGCAAGAGTTTCAACAGCAGGTCATTAAAATGACCGAGCAAAAAGAGAACGGCCGTGTAAGTATTGCCGGGGCGGCAATGGGGGGAAGTAGTAATATTCCGCGTGCGTTTGATGTGGTAAGTGCGCTTATGCTGCAAAATGGCACCGTGATGGCTGATGCCACGGGTGAGGTGCTGTTTGATATGGTGCCTGCGGGTGCGCGTAGTGAAACATTGGGCCCTGGTGAAGAAGCTTTGCGGTTTTATACCGATTTTGCTATTCCCACTAAACAAACCTATACCTGGCATAGCGCCATGCCCAACGCCCTTGAGGCGTTTACCGCAGGGAATGTGGGATTGTTTTTAGGGTATGCCTACATGTTGCCCTTTATTCGCGCGCAAGCACCCAAGTTAAACCTTGCGATTGCTCCTTTGCCGCAGCTTTCGCTTGCAGGACCGGTTACCAATTATGCTAACTATTGGGTAGAAGGAGTTTCCCAAAAATCGCCGGTTGCAATATGGGCATGGGATTTCCTCCTTTTTGCTGCGAGTAAAGATCATGTAGGCTCATACCTTGCGAGCGTGAAAAAGCCTCCTGCCTTGCGCGCACTTCTCCCGCAGGTAAGCAATGATCCGGATTTGCGCGTGCAGTTGCAGCAAGTGCTTACAGCTAAAACATGGTATCATGGGCGTAATGCCGCCTCCGCCGAACGCGTATTTAACGATATGATTGACCAGGTGGTTGCCGGCAATGCCACGCCAGTTGAGGCACTGCGTAATGGTGCAGCCCGGGTGCAGGAGAGTTATAGATGATGATGAACGCAAGCTAAAGCTTGCGGCTACAAAAAATTTTGGTAGGCGCAGGCTTTAGCTTGCGAACCATAAGTGTATGAAATATATTTTCCCCTTCATTCTTTTAATCCTCATTTTCAGTGCACTTATTTTTGTGCACCCTGTATCTGCACAGCCAGCATTGCCGGACGCGCCTCGTGTAGGCCCTGTTGCTGCACCTAATCCTTTATTCCTCAATACCTCTGCGAGGCCAGGGCCATTTATGAGTAATATGCCACCCGCACAACCTTCACAAGGCTTATTTAATAACTTCAGTACCACTGCCTGTTTCGAGCAGGGCGATTGCTCCATGGAAGACTTGGTGCAATTAGTCGTGAATATTATTAATTTGTTATTAGGCCTTGCCGGGGTGATTGCTATGTTCTTTTTTGCCTATGGAGGGTATAATTGGATTACCTCGTATGGGAGTGATGAAAAAGTCCAGCTGGGCATGAAAAGTATTGAAGGTGCTGTGGTAGGTATTGTGGTGGTTATGGCTGCCTGGGTGGGGGTGCGTTTTGTGCTGGTGGATTGGCTAGGGGTGAAGGTAGGTTCGGGGCTACGTATAGAGATTAGTTCACCTCCCATCGCAAACACGAGTAGTACCAATACTCTGTTCAATCGTTCTGCAGAAATTCTCCAGAAACAGAAAGATGCCGATGCTATTGCACGTGAAGAAACGCGGCGTAATTTGGCAGAAGGTGCCTGCTATTATACATTGAGTAGGCAAGTGAATTCGTATCCCATAGATCCAGGAAATTTAAATTTTGATTCTGGTTTTGAAACCCGCAAGGAATGTCGAAAATTGTTACGAAAGTCTTGTCCGCCCTCTCATGAGGCAGAAGGTTGGCCCACATCTACACTAGATCGCTTCGAAGAAGGGAAAGAATGTAGTTAATATTTAAATCCTATGAAAGCATGGTTTCTGAGCAGTTTACTATGGGCGCTTCCCTTGATGGCCCGTGCCGAAACGCAATTGCCCAATTATCTTCCTGGGGTAGAAGATGTGCCCACCTTAGCAGGCCGTATTATTAAAGGCTGGTTTCTGGGTGCCGCAGGGGTATTGGCGCTGGTGATGTTTATATGGGGTGGGTTTGATTGGATTGTGTCGCGCGGCAATGAAGAACAAATAGAAGTAGGCAAGAAAAAAATGATTTGGGCAACGCTCGGCATTGTGGCCGTTATGTTAAGCTATGCCTTTGTGAATGGGTTCCTGGCGTTCGTCTTCGGGTTGTAGGTAACTAGGTAGTAGGTGATAGGTTTTAGGTAATGGGTTGTAGGTAACTAGGTAATAGATGT
>CAYHRN010000054.1:0-5217 GCA_964359155.1 uncultured Gammaproteobacteria bacterium
ATTAAGTCACTCGCAGGCAGAAAAACAGTTACCCCTCCTTCGAGCGATGAATTATTAACCAATGCGGTGAATAAAGTAGCGCGTTCTGTGGTGAGTATTGTGGTAAGTAAAGATGTGCCTAAGTTGGAAGTAGTATACGAAAATCCTTTTGGGGATGATCCATTTTTTAAGAATGTAGGGATTCGTGTTCCTAGATTTCAACAAAAAGGCACAGAAGTAAAAAAAGTAGGCGCAGGTACAGGGTTTATTATCCGTAAGGATGGCTATATTATCACTAATGCGCATGTGGTAGCAGATACGGCAGCCACGTACACCGTGCTTTTGAATGATGGCACACAAAAATCTGCGCAAGTTCTTCATCGTGATAGCACGCTGGACATTGCGGTAGTGAAAATTGAAGGTAATGCGTACCCTGCCGTGAGCTTGGGAAATTCCGCAACTCTTAAATTAGGGCAAAGTGTATTTGCAGTAGGGAATGCGTTGGGTGAGTATAGTAATTCGGTGTCACGGGGGATTATTTCGGGGCTTAACCGTACGGTGACGGCATCGGGCCCGTCGGGGAGCGAAACCCTCACAGGCGTATTACAAACCGATGCCGCGATTAACCCTGGTAACTCTGGAGGGCCACTGGTAGACCTTAATGGTATTGTTATTGGTTTGAACGTAGCCACAGTACGTGGGTCTAATAATATTAGTTTTTCTATTCCTGTGAATACAGTAAAAGAACTTATTGCCCGCGTGGTGCCTACTTCCGTATGATAGAATCCTTGATTACGTATTTTACCACTTTGCCGCCTTTGGTGGGTTATCTTGCGGTATTTTTATTAATGATGGTAGAAGGGGATGTGGCATTATTTACTTTTGCATTTCTTACCAGCGTAGGGGTTTTTCAAATTCCCTATATGCTCTTCTCGGTCGTGGTGGGAACCCTCTTGGGGGATGTGGTATGGTATGCCGCAGGCCGTTATGCATTTCAGGCGCGCATCTTAACCTGGTTGCGCGTGATCGTAACTCATATGGCCTCGCCTTTTGAATCGCATCTTACGGCACGGCCATTCCATACCTTGTTTGTGTCACGGTTTACCTACGGCATTCACCATGCGCTATTGGCCAGGGCAGGAATGCTGAAAGTTCCTTTTCGTACCGTATTTTCTATTGATTGTCCTGCTATTCTTTGTTGGACTGCCGTGATTGGCAGTATTGGGTACTTCTCTGGCGCTTCTTTTGAATTTGTGAAACAATGGGTACGCGTAGGGCAAGGTGCCTTATTTATTGCGGTCATAAGCTTTATTATCATCGACCGCATCATTCGCCGCCGCATCAAGCAGCGTTTATAAAACGTATATATGGCAGAGGAAGAACAAAAATTAAGTCGTGCCGTGCACTATCTCCTTGAGGTAAAGGCATTACGAAGTGCATGGGAAGCGGGGCGTGCGGGGTTGCCCCATATTCAAGTAAATTCCTTGGTGGGTATTTTCCCATTTTTATATGAACGGGTGCGTACCTTGGTGGAATTTCCCGATGAGCATTTAGTGCAGCGTCGTGCGATTGAGCGTATTTTACGCCGTAGACTTTCTTTTAGCGCCAAACGAGGCGATGAATTTAGTAAAGCATTCTTACATGAACTTATTACCGCGCGCTATGTGCGTAATGATTTTGTGCCCGAGAACGCAATTGGTGCTGTAAGTGCGCTTATTGCAAAGTACGAAATTTTTGCCCAAGAACTTGCTGAGGGTAAAGACGCGCCGTATAAATGGAAAGATCAATGCGTGGCGCTTACTGCACGTGAGATTGAGCGTGTGCTGTTTCCTCATTTTGAGGAGGATGCGCTTGCCCGTACTGCCGTGGAAATTCTTAAATCCAGCGTCACCTTACCCAAGGTGCCCGAGGATATTCAAAAACTCCTCTTCCAGGTGGCTGTGCAAAAGGCTATCGTGAAAGACGATGAGGCGGGTATTACTTTGGCCTTACTGAAAGCACTTTTGCCTAATTACCAAACAACTCCCGAGAGCGCAAGTGTGGGAAGCGCCGTGCTCTTTATTGAACGATTATTAGTGCACCCTTTATTGCCGTTTTTAATAAGCCGCGTACGTGCGTTGCGGCCTTTATTTTCACTGCTCCAGGCAACCGTTTCCAGTGTAGACCAGGGCCTTCTTACCGAAGAGAATAATGAAGAAGAACTGGGCGTAAAAATTCAAGAACTGCTTTCCAATCGTTTTACCAAAGCCCGTGCGGCCCGTTATGCCGCCATGGTGCGTAGCCTCATGTATATATTCCTCACTAAAGTTGCCTTGTTGCTTCTGGTAGAACTTCCGTATGAACGGTATATAGGGAGCGGCATTCCCGCATTGCCCCTGGGCATTAATTTGATTGCCCCACCCTTGTTTATGATTGTGCTTACCGGTGGGGTGCGCCGCCCAAAAAGTGCCGTGATTCAGCAAACTATTGAAGAGCTTACGAGTATGCTGTACAAGGGCCGCTTAGCCAATGCTGCCAAACAGCTCATGAAACCCCCGCAGAAATCGCGGCATCCATTTTTGAAAAGCTTTTTTTGGGCGCTGTATGCCTTATTCTCTTTTTCTGTGCTTATTCTGGTAGGCTGGGGTTTGTATAAGCTTCAATTTTCGCCTCTCGGCCTTGCGGTGTTTTATAGCTTTTTGGGCCTCGTGGGTTTTTTTGGGTTCCGTATACGGGCCACCTTTGCGGAAGTCGTGCCCTTTGCCGTAAAAGAATCACTTTTAGTAAGTTTACTCGATATTATTTTGTTGCCCTTTGTGAACTTAGGCCGTTATTTAGCACGTACGTTTCAACGCATTAATGTGATCGTGGTCTTTTTAGACATGCTTATTGAAGTGCCATTCAAAACATTTTTTAGCGTCACTGAAGATTGGCTTAGTTTTATGAAAGAAAAGAAAGAAGAGATTACCAGGGACAATTAACGTATAAGCAGTAAGAGTATTGCTACGGCACACATAAAACACCCTAATGGCAGGGTGTCTTTTGTTTTTTTCCCCCCGAGGCTCATCAAGAGCAATGCCACCAGTGAGCCACTAATATACGTTAAAAATAGTGCTGCAAGAATGGCAGGAAACCCCAAGATAAGGCCCAAAAAAGCTCCCAACAAAATATCGCCACTGCCTACCCATGCTCCGCGAGAAAGAATGTATTGGAGGGCAAATGCGCCACCTCCGACAAGTGCAGCAAGAAGGTGATAAGGTGATAAGGTGATAAGAAGGGCAAGTACGATTCCAGGCCACACTACGGCGTCATAAATAAGATTCCAGCGCAGGTCGGTGACAAAGGTAACTATTAAAATACAAAGGAAAAGGTAATTGAGTAATTGAGTAATTGAAAAATTACTGAGAACTGAGAACTGGTAACTGAAAATTGGAGAGCTCAGCATTGCGAACAAGACGCCGGTACCAAACTCGACGAAAGGGTATTGCCAAGAAATGTGCGCCTGGCAATGCCGACAGCGTCCTTGTTGGATGATAAAGCTAGCTAAAGGAATAAGTTCGTACCAAGCAAGGGTATGCTTGCATTGAGGGCACATTGAACGGCCTTTGAGGGGGGAGGCGCCGTCGTGAAGTCGTATAATAATGACATTCAAGAAACTGCCAATACAAAGGCCGAGGATGAAAATGAGAAACAAGGTCATATATTGTGAAGTATAGTATACCACAAACAAAAATCCCCCATGAGGGGGATTTTTGGTGATTGAGATCTCAATCAAACTAAGGACAAACTGATGGCTGAAGTCCTGAGGGGGTAGCACAATTCGCTCCCGCCAAAAGGTTCCCATTCGGCTTCTCTAGCTTGAAGTCGATTTTGTACGTAGCTGCAACTTCACTTGGTGCAACGGCAGCAGCGTTGTAGGTATACGAATCAGTCCCTGGATCTTTTGGTACACCGGCCATAATAGACGTACCGCAAGCAGCAGGTGCTACATCCACAAATCCTTCAGTACTGCAGAGTCGTACTGATGTGCCTGTGCCAAGCACGCGTGCTGCCCCTGTGGGGTAACCCGCATTATCATTATTAAAGAGCTCCAATGCACTTTGCAGGCTCTTAATATCGGCTAAGCGTTTGGCGTCGCGGGCTTTGGTGCGGGCGGTACCAAAGGAAATAATGGCCAAGGTGGCCAATAAACCAATAATAGCAACCACCACCAACAGTTCAATCAACGTAAATCCTTTCTTGAATGATGTCATGTCTGTCACCTCCTTCCTTGTGTTTAATATACAGATTGTCACAGATGTTAAACAGATACTCGCAGATCACAGATAGAAACAGGCTATCATATATTTTTAGCTGTGCCTATCCGTGATCTGTGGATATCTGTTTTTAATCCGTGTACATCTGTTCAATTTCTAAATAGAGCTTGCTAATTGGTACATGGGTAAAATCACGGCTGCTACCATAATACCTACCGCCACTCCCATAATAACAAGAACTAAAGGTTCAATCAAGGAAATGAGGATACGTACCTGGGCATCTAGTTCTAGGCTATAGAAATTGGTGAGTTTTTCTAGTACTTCTTGTAAATGCCCGGTTTGCTCACCCACGGCCATAATTTGGTTCATGGTGCTGGGAAACAGCGTTGATTGTTTAAATACCGTGGTAAGGGGGTGCCCATCGCGTACTTCTTGCACGGTTTCGTCAAGCACCTCTTTAAATGCAGTATTCCCAATTACATTAGAAGTGGCAGCAAGAGCATCAGCAAGAGGCACGCCGCCTGCCATGAGTGTTTGGAGATTGCGCGCGAAACGCACTAAATATACATGGCGAAATATGGGACCCATGATAGGAGTGCGTACCTTAAGGATGTCCCATATTCTTTTTCCTGTGGGTGTTCTTTGCGCCCAGATGAGAAGCCCTATAAGCACGATAAGCCCCATTCCCACTGCCACGGTATGTTGCGCAAGTATATCACTGACGCCAATCAAGATGCGGGTAGAAATAGGCAAGGGTGCGCCGGATTCTTTTAAAATACCTGTAAGTTGGGGAATCACATAGATCATCATAGTAAACCCCACACCCACCATACTCACCAGTAAAAACGCCGGGTAAATAAAGGCTCCGCGTATGCGGCCGATAAGGTCGTACTCTTTTTCTTGTTGATCTGCAAGGTAATTTAATACTTCATCCAACCTTCCAGTGGTTTCTCCCGATTTTACTACATGGACAAAAAATGAACTAAAAAGTTGCGGGAATTTA
>CAYHRN010000055.1:0-4739 GCA_964359155.1 uncultured Gammaproteobacteria bacterium
CTGGCGGGAACTGCGACAACCATTTCACGGTATCGAGCGGCGTTGCAGGAATACCGCCTTTCGAAAATTCCTCCGCACGAGAACGCACCTCCTTAAGGAAATGAGCAATCAACTCGCTGGCCCTGCGATTACCTTTGGGTTGATTGGCCGGATGAGAGATGCTCACGTTTCCCATTAACTCATGGGCTTGCTGTGAAAGAAGAAACGGCGCAACCAGTCTCGCAACAGGCTGCGCAAGACTAGGACACCGACTGAACTTGCTATAGATCTCATCGCTGGTATCTGAGAACAGCGGGAAATCCCTATAGGAAAGTTCAGTAGTGAACTTGCGCGTATACAAGAGCCACGCATAACGCGGCACCCCCAATGCTGCGGTGATCTCACCCACCATCCCCTCCCACGCATTTTCCTGCGTAGGTGCAAGGTTCCAGCGCAGGCCCAGGCGTTGTGCTAAGAACGAAAACTCTGCTCCTATGAGCGGCGTCACCCACGGACTATAGGGCATATACCGCTCGTATGAGACAGGTTTGCGTACTTCCCAACCCTGGGAATAGCGTACGCAAAGATGCCGAATCGCCCCTACTAATACCTCCTTGAAAGAAGGGTCATTCCACACATCTAACACCGAAAATACCGGCGGTGCGCTGCAGGCAGGAAAATGCTCGGTAATGGCCCGCAAGTACCCATTACGCATGAGTGCTGTTGTGTACATCGCAGGGTCAGGACACTTCTCTTGAATCGCCGCCATGATACCCGTAAGTAGCTGTGTGGCAGCACCCTCTGTAGTTGGCGCATCAACGACCACAGCTTTGCCGAGCATGTTCACGACCCAGTAGAACGAAGCGTCCAATACCATGGCAGGAAGGGTTAGAGTGGGCGTAAGTTCCCCCAGAAATCCCTGCGTCTTTTTGAGGAACGCAAAGAAATCCAACAGCATCACCCATTCAGTCCCGCCTGCACCGGCAGGATTGTAGCTCACTGCCTTATACAGCGGCGGCAGCAGTCTACCATCGCTTTGCCGTAGACTCTGCGCCATGGTCACTGCAAGACGTTCAAGGCTGGGAATCACCAAGGTGAGCCCAGCCTGCCCTGCAGCAGTGAACATGTACGAGACCACACGGAAAATGAGTGGCAAAAACTCCGTATTCCCCTTCTTCTTCAACGCTTTGGCAATGGGGGTGCCGCTCTTCATAGACCTTTGCAGCTCAGTAAGCTCACGAGAACCGTCGTGCACCATTGAGACTCTCCTTACAGTTGATGAGGAATGTTGATGGGCCGCCCTAATGTCTGCCCTGGCATCCAAGACCCCTGGGAGCGTTCTTGAAATAGAGTTCCAATGGACCAGGGCCATACCATTCGAGCCAATCGTAGCTAAGAGATTCCCTCACCTCCAGATACACCCTCCCCTTGTTCAACACGAAATTACAAAAACGTTGAGGCTGAGCTACTGTAGGCTTTTCTACTTTTTCACACGCTTCCTCAAGATCATCCGGAGGAATGGGCTTGAGGAAGCTATGTGCCTCAATCGAGCTTTGCAGAACTGTTAGCAGACGGCTCACGTTAGTTTTGGCGACTACCGCAAGTAAGGGCTGAACAATTCTAGCGGCCATATCATCTACGAGAGAAAAATTCCTTAGACTAGACGCTGTGTGCATCCACCCAACCTTGAATTTCTTGCCACAGGAGAGGGTGACAACAGAAGTAAAGGGAAACGACATGTTAGTCCCCCTGTCAAAGAACATGTAAGCTTCTTGGGAAATCAAAAAGCCCCTTCTCTTTCGAGAAGGGGCTAGGATAATGCACGATTATTCAAATATAATCACAACCCTTTCTCGAAAGAGGAAAGGGCATGATGCGTAGAGGCCATACGATTCAATATAAGCGAATAGCCACCCATGCCACGAGTGAGCCAACGGCTTACGCGCGCCACCGTGGTGGAGCTAAGCTTAGTTTTCTTCACAATAAAAGAGTAGGGAACTTTTTGCGCGAGCATTTGCGCAGCTTGCCAGCGCTTAGAAAACTCCGCAATCTCTTCAGGCGTCAGAAGATCACGAAAAAACCGCTTGGCCTCATCAAGAGTACCAAGTGTAAGAATGGCCTTAAACAGGCTTATACTCCCAGGATTGTTTATGATGGCATTCCGCATATTGAAGCACTTTACTTAACTAAATCACTTTATCCAAGTAAAGTATAGCAATAACTCAATATATGTCAACCCCTCCCCTGCTGCATGGCTACCATACGTTCCACCAGCACCACATACACAATCCCTAAAGGGTGGTTGAGGTACGGGCTAAAAAAGTGCACCACGGCGAGGACAAGGAGGCCGAGGGTAAAGGCATGTGGCAAATGGCTTATAGCAAATGGCGAAAACATTTTGTCAATGGTGCTCCACCCTCGCCACAAGATACTTCCTAGGAGTGCGATGTACATCACTAACCCAAATAACCCCAACTTCAGCCATATATCTAGATAGCCCCACTCAAAGGTAAAAGTGGTAAACATGCCATTCACGCTTAGCGCCACTGCACGCGGGTCACTGCTATGATACGTCACCGTGCTGCCAAAGCCAGAACCAAGTAATGGATGCTGGGCAACGGCAGCCCACAAGGGCTGTACAAGGTCCCAACGGCTGCGTACTGCAGCCTCAGATAAATCAGTAAGGCGATCTTTAAATGCAGAAAGAAAATCAATACTTATAGGCTTGGGGAAAGGGAAGTACGTGGTTACCAATAAAATGATCAACGCCACCACACATGAAAGGCTAAAGAATCTAACAATTTTCTTTAGCATGTCACCCCGATGAAAATCGGGATCCAGATTAATGCGGGTCTGGATTCCGGCTTTCGCCGGAATGACATAAAGTGTCGTGAATAATACGCCCATACCCGCCACCAGCCCCACCCAAAAGCTCCGCGAAAAACTCATAATAACAACCCCCAAACACGCTGAAGTAAGGAAAAGAAGCGCAAGGGCACCCTCACCCCCCGACCTTGGTCGGGGGCCTCTCCCGTAAAGAGAGAGGCGAGGAGAGAAACCTGTTTCTATCTTTTCCCTCTCCCCTGGCGGGAGAGGGCAGGGTGAGGGGGTTTCCCCGAGTCTGATGGTTCGTGGAAACTCCCCTCGCTCTCTTGCTCTACCAATAAGCAGAACGATAAGTACAAAAAACCCAATGAGTACATAGATCTGTGACTGAAAAAAAATCCGTGGCCACCCACCTTCGGGTACCGTAATTTCGCCTAGCAAAAATTTCCGCAACCATGGGTACACGTATAAAATAGGAAAACTAAATTCATGCGAAAACAAATACAACAGCACAAAACTTTTCACCACCATGGCCGACACGGCACCCAAGAAGACTTGAACAAATTTGGACCAAAACTCACCCTCACCTGATGTAGCAACATCACCTACTGGGCTTAGCCCTCTCCCCTCCAGGGAGAGGGATATAAATATGGGCACTAATAAAAAGTACACCCAGGCATTAGCGTCATGAAATATATTACTCAAGCTATTGCCACGAAGCCAGCCATTGAAGATACCCCAGGCAATGGCAATGGCCAGAAGAGCATATGGCATATGGCATATGGCATATGGTCGAGAAACTATTTGCCATTTGTCTCGCTTCGCGAGACCTCGCGTAGCGAGGCTATTGGCTATTTGCTTCGCGGCCCATACCCCCACCACAATGGCAAACAATGCCATGCGGAGCGATATACGCGCATCCCCTATATCTACCCAAAACAGATACCCTTTACTCCCTACGAAAATTTCCGCCAGCATCACCAGCAACCCATACTCAAACTTATATACGGTAAGTACCAATGCCCCTACAACAAGGCCCACAAAAAATACCGCATTCAGTTGCGGCACTAAAAAACTTGCAAACGAAGCGAGGTACAGGGCAAGAATAGAACAAACGGTAATCCCAAACAATCGCCCAAAGATATTCATATAGTATTCTTCCTTCTATTGGTACATGACGAAATGCCATGAGGGATTGCTGCGTGCGAGACCATACGGAACGCGACTGGCGCGAGTCTGAGCAAATTTCCAGCAGGAAATTATGCGTGTCGAGCACGTAGCATCCCGAAGTAGGGTATTTCGTCATGTACCACTACAACCCGTGTTTCTTAAAATAATACCAAAGGCTTCGCAACCACATTATGCGGCGGCGCAAGGGATGTACTTGCTTAAAACTTGCGCCACCATGATGCACTACTGCAACATGCGGAGAATAATACACGCCTAGCCCGGCTGTATGCACGCGTTTACATAAATCTACTTCTTCAAACCACACAAAAAAGTGCTCATCAAAACCGCCCAGCTTTTCAAATACATGCTTTGGCATGGCAAAAAATGCACCCATCACCTGCGGCACTTGCGCCTCAAGGCGGTAATCAAAATCGCTCATAAAATATCGGCGCAGTGGCGTAAGGCCTGGCAATATTTTTTGTGCTCCTAAAAGAATGAGCAACTGGTCCAAAAACCCTGGAAAATTTCGCACCGAGGGTTGCACGGTGCCATCATGATTTAAAATCTTCCCCCCCATGACCCCTGCATTAGTATGCTCGGCAAAAAATTGTACCACTCCCTGTAATGTCCCGCTCTGCACTTCACAGTCCGGATTTAAAAACAAAACCACCTTACCCTTAGCAAGGCGCGCGCCTTGATTGCATGCGGAGGCAAACCCACGATTAGTGGAGTTCGGGATCAATGTCACAAAGTCCCACTTCCCA
>CAYHRN010000056.1:0-4470 GCA_964359155.1 uncultured Gammaproteobacteria bacterium
CCTGAAGATTGGAAGCCCACCACAAAAGAGGGTTGGCTTTGGTATATTGAAAAAATGGTTACCACGGGCAACCTTCATAACCTCAAAGCAGCTACGGTAAAAAAATATCTTCCCGACCTTCACCTCGATGAAGGAAATCAACTTCTTTTAAACCATTATTTCTTTGGCCGTACCAAACACGGTGCCTAATACACCTCTCGTTTATGGAACTTACCCCCTTGCAAGAAAAACTCATTCAAGAATTCGCACGTACCCCTTTGGTAAATCAGTTTTATTTTACCGGCGGCACACTGCTTTCGGCACGATATTTACACCATCGCAATTCTTTAGATCTTGATTTTTTTACCACCACGCAATTTCCCCTCCACGCCATCCAACCTCATGTTCTCGCGCTGGCCGCAAAAACTCGTGCAACGCTCGGTGAAATGCGTCATATTGCAGATCGCTACGAATGGGAAATTGATGGCATGGGAGAACATACCAAAATAGAATTTGTATGGTACGATTTTAAACCCCTTAAACCACATCTTATCTGGAAAGGCATTCAAATTGATAGCATTGAAGATATTGCCGCCAATAAAGTGATGGCGCTGCTTGATCGCCATGAACCAAAAGATATTTTTGATCTTTACTACATCTTACAAGAACAAACGTGGGAACCCTTGGTACCAATTCATCTTATGAAAGAAAAATTTGGCCTTACCATTAGTGAGCATACCTTTTTAGGAGATGCGGAACGCGCCCTGAAACGTTTAGATGCCATTCAGGGACTTCTCCTCACTAAAAACCCTGAGGAACAAAGCAAGCTCTTTACCACCATTCACACCTATTTTGATCGCCGAGCGCAAGAATATCTTAATCGTCAATGGGAAACATAACCCTATGGAACGAGACGATCGTATACAACGCTTAGAAACGCTTAGAAAGGAGGGGATTGATCCCTATCCTGCCCAAAGCAACCGTACCCACACCGTGGCCGCGGCGTTGCTTGATTTTGAGAAACTTGCAGAAGCGAAAACTTCGCTTACCCTTACCGGCCGGCTCAAAAGCCGCCGTGCCCAGGGTAAAGCTTGCTTTGCCGATTTGGAAGACGAAAGTGGTAAACTCCAACTCTTTGCCCGCGCCGACGAACTTTCGACCATGAACTATGAACTACTAACCGCATTGCTGGACATCGGCGACATTATCCAAGCAACGGGTATATTGTTTACTACCAAAAAAGGTGAAAAAACCTTACAACTTTCAGATATCAAAATTCTTACCAAAAGCCTTTTGCCCTTGCCTGAGAAATGGCATGGGCTCGAAGACGTTGAAGTGCGGTTTCGCCAACGCTACTTAGATTTGATTGCCAACCCCGAAGTGCGTGAAATTTTCCGTAAGAAATCCCGCATGATCACTGCCGTGCGTGATTTTTTTAACAAAAAAGGCTACCTCGAAGTCGACACCCCTATTTTGCAACCCTTGGCCGGTGGCGCCACGGCACGGCCCTTTATTACTCACCATAATGCCCTGAATACTGATTTATATTTGCGCATTGCCCCTGAATTGTACCTGAAACGCTTGCTCGTGGGTGGGTTTGAAAAAATCTACGAAATCAGCCGGTGTTTTCGCAATGAAGGCATTGACCGCTCTCATAACCCCGAATTTACGCAAGTAGAATTTTACGAGGCCTATCGCGATTATACCTATTACATGACCCTTATCGAAGAATTCATGGCCGAAATCACGACTTCGGTTACTGGCAGCACCAAAGTAAACTACGAAGATACAGTGTTAGACTTTACGCCACCCTATCCACGCCGCACCTATCGCGAGGTCATTCAAGAATACGCACATATAGATATCAATGATTATCCAGACCGTAATTCATTGGCTCAAGCAGCCGAGACTCAAGGAGTCAAAATTGCCCCCGAATGGGGCCGTGGTGAAATCATGGATGAATTATTTAAAAAAGTTGCAGGGAAGCACTTGGTGCAACCTACATTTATTATTGATCACCCCATTGAACTTTCGCCTTTAACCAAGAAAAAACAAAACTATCCACAATTTGTGGAAAGATTTCAGCTTGTCGTGAAATCCATGGAAATCGTAAATACGTTTTCCGAGCTCAATGACCCCTTAGACCAACGCGCACGCTTTGAAGAACAAGAAAAATTACGAGGGAGTGGCAATGAAGAAGCGCAGAGACTGGATGAGGATTTCCTTACCGCATTAGAGCATGGCATGCCCCCTGCAGCAGGCTGCGGCATTGGGCTTGACCGGCTGGCAACCATTCTTACCGGCGTACATTCTATTAAAGAAATAATATTATTTCCTACCTTAAAACCAAAATGAAAACCGTCCTTGTCTTTGGCTGTTTCGATATTTTGCACCCTGGCCACCTATGGTTTTTGCAACAAGCAAAAAAATATGGAGAAATGCTGGTGGTGGTGCTTGCACGTGATATACAGATTGCCCGCATTAAAGGCCATGCCCCGCATATGGAAGAAAAGGATCGCCTAGTGTTGGTAAAGGCATTGAAGCTCGTGGATAATGCATACTTAGGCGATACAGCCTACCGCTACGAACGCCTTGTGAAAAAAATTAAACCTGATACTATTGTGTTGGGCTATGATCAAAAGGAAACCATAGAGGAAATTCAGGAAAAAATAGGCGATAATATTCACATCGTACGCTTAAAAGCGTATAAACCAAAAAAGTATAAGTCGTCACTTATGTATGCTCGACATTAAACTCATCCGCGAAAATCCAAAAGCAGTACAAGAGGCATTACAGAAACGCAATGCTAAAGTTGATGTTGCCAACATCATAAAACTCGACAAGGAGTGTCGCAGCATGCTGGAACATATTGAAATACTGCGTGCCGAAAAAAACAAAGCCAGTGATGCAATCCGTAGTCTTAGCCCTGAAGAAAAAGCAGCATTGCTTGAAAAAATGAAATTGGTTGACGCACAAGAAGATACAGAAAACGCAAAACTCGTTACTCTTAAAACTGAATTAGAAACCCTCCTGAAAGAACTTCCCAATATTCCTTTGCCCGAAGTACCCGTAGGGAAAGACGAGAGTGAGAATAGAGTACTCCGTGAAGTAGGCACAATCCCTCAATTTGATTTTCCTGCGCAAGACTACTTTTCTCTGGGGGAAAAACTGGGATTGATTGATAGTGAACGCGGGGTAAAAGTTTCCGGTGCTCGGTTTTATTATTTGAAAGGGGATGCGGTGCACCTGGAAGCTGCCATGGTGCGCTTTACCCGCGACATGCTTGCACGTGAAGGCTTTGTGCCGCTTTCCGTGCCGCTCTTACTCAAACAAGAAGTCATGGAAGGCACAGGGTACGCTGCGTATAGCAGCGGGCAAGAATCCTATATGGTAGAAAAAGATAATTTGTTTTTGATTGGCACCGGCGAGCACTCCATGATTGCCTATCATCAAGGCGAGGTATTGGATGGCAATGATATGCCAAAACGATACTCCACATTTTCTCCCTGCTTTCGGCGTGAATCCGGCAGTTATGGCAAAGACACCAAAGGTATTTTACGTGTGCATCAATTTTCAAAATTAGAAATGGTAAGTTTGGTGCCGCAAGAAGACTCTGCAAAAGAACTACAAATGCTGGTGGGTATTCAAGAAAAGATTGTTCAGGCCCTAAAAATTCCCTATCGCGTCGTAGCCATTTGCACCGGCGACATGAGTAAACCTGCGGCGCAAAGTATTGATATAGAATGTTACATTCCTTCGGAAGGTAAATATCGTGAAACCCATAGCGCCAGCAATTGCACCGACTTTCAAACTCGGCGTTTAAATATTCGCTACCGTAAAGGCGGCAAAACCTATTTTGCTCATGCGCTGAATGCCACGGCCTTTACCGCCCGCCTTGCCATTATTGCACTCCTTGAGCATTATCAAACTGCACAAGGCGCCATTCGCATTCCCGAAGTATTGCAAAACTATATGGGAAAAACGGAAATTAAGTGACAACGCAACGCGTTGTCATCCCCGCGAAAGCGGGGATCCAGGTTAATTCGGGCCTAGATTCCCGCCTACGCGGGAATGACAGAGTATGACTTACCGAACATGGATCGAAGTTAGTCGTGTCGCCCTCCTGCACAATGTTCAGGAGTTTTTTGCTTTGATAGGGGAGTCAACCCGCCTTATGGCGGTCGTAAAAAGTAATGCCTACGGGCATGGCATTGCAGAAGTGACAAAAATTCTTAACGCCCCCCAACCCCCTCTTAACATAAGAGGGGGTGAAAGGGGAGTTATCTGGTTCGGCGTTGACTCGCTCGACGAAGCCCTTACCCTACGCAACGCCGGCATTACGCAGCCCATTCTTACGCTTGGCTATGTGCCGCTTGATAGACTAAGCGAGGCAGTGGAGCATGATGTTCGTTTAACAGTTTACAATCGTGAAACCATTGAACAGCTTGGAAAAATCCAAACGGAAATTAACCCCTCCTTCACCTCCCCTTA
>CAYHRN010000057.1:0-4435 GCA_964359155.1 uncultured Gammaproteobacteria bacterium
ATAGCCCTCCGCCAAATTCGGGCGTGGTGCGGTTGCCTTTAATCACCAGTTCTTCGCGGTACCCGCTTGCGGCCCCAATTTCACCCAATGCGGCGTTCAATGAAAATACTTCACCGGGTTTAATAAGGATGCCATTGATTTTTTTGGTGGCCACGGCAATATTATGGCGGCGGTTTGTGGGGCTTCCGGCAAAGCTGGTGCTCCCTTCGGCAAGTTTTTCTTGTATGCCTAAGGTTGCAATATTTTCCAACCCCACTTTTGCTTTTTTTTCTATCACCACCAGGGGCCATGTAGTAGTTTGTTCTTCGAACAATGCATGTTCAAACGCTACTACGGTGGCAGGAATATCAAGTTCTTGGCCAGGGGTTGAGGTTTGAAATTCAATAATCTTCCCTTCTTTTACGCTAAAGCGTGCCTCTATGGGTTCCCGATTAATAAGGGGCGTGAGGGTGTGTAAATAGGCAGCTACAAACTCACCCTGGAGCATAGGGGTAGCAGTGGTGCCGCGTTTCGTAAATGCAATCCAGGGCGTAAGTAGTGCAGTGCTAAGGCTGCTGTGATACTTTTCGTCGGGCGTTGCCAAGGTAAATGGGCCTTGCGCTAGGCGTTGCTGCAGCATAGGCAAGAGCGCTTCTGCTTCTTCGGTACTGACAGGTGGTGCAATGTCGCGTACCGTCAAACTTACCACGGGATTGCGGAGCATGGTAAGGTTACTGCGCAGAGTACGTAAGGCATCTTCTGTAGCAAGGGTAGTGCCCGAGGTGGCAGGGACAATAACCAGTGTGCCTTCTGGAGTAAGTGTGACGCCTGGTGGTGTGGCAGGGCGCAAGAGTTCGGGGAAGTTCAGCCCTATAGTTTGCGCCAATGCGGGCTCGTCGAGGGTGATGGGGATTTGTAGATAAACCCCTTGGGTAAGAAGCGTGATGTGGGTGTGCAAACGTTCGAGCCCTGTACCTGTGCGCCCCAGAGAGAATATCGCAGCTACTGCTTCATCTTTCGGAAAGCTCACGAGTTCCCGGCTTAGTGTGGGGTCTGCCGAGATTTGCACAGGGTTGATTTTGATATTTTTGTTCTCGCTTTCAAATATAATTTGGTCTTTGGCCAGTTGCAGTTCAAACTGTTCAATCATGGAGGTAAGCTCCTCTTTAGTCTTACCCGCAAGCACGCGCTCGGGTGCGCCCTTCAAATGCACGCCGTAGTATACGCCTTCGGAGAAGGCATACAGGTACAGGCCTACGGTGGCACAGGCCACTACCGTAAGGCTTACCGTGCTGATGCCCAGCATGAGGAGTGTTTTTTTCATATCATTTTTTCGGCAGGGTAATAGTAAGTACGCCGTGCACAAGCGTTGCTTGTATATGGGTGGCGTCTACTTCGGAAGGGAGCATAATCGTGCGTGAAAAATTGCCCCAAAAGCATTCGCGCCACACATACTGTTCATGGGGCACCTGGGTAGGAGGGGTGCGGTGTCCTGAAATTTTAAGCTCGTTGTGGTGCAGCGAAATATGAATATCTTCGCGCGTCACACCCGCAATTGCAGTTTGCACCACCACTGATGTGGGGGTTTGGAATACATCTACCGCCAGTTCTCCTTCCGGGTGGTCTTCCATACATGCTCTTTTATTTTTATCCTTAGTATTGTATCGTACTTCCAGGGTAACGGGAAGATATGGCCCTATAAAATATCGCTTGAAAAAGTCTAGTGAAACATCTCTGATTCATGGCCTCATCGTCTAGCCCGGTCTAGGACACGGCCCTTTCAAGGCTGTAACACGGGTTCGAATCCCGTTGAGGCCATGAATCAGAGATGTTACTCTGTAAGTAAGGCCCTTTTCAGCGCCTTGCGGACCCGCCACAATGCCAGTAGGCTTTGGGCGGGCAAGGCTGTAACACGAGGTGGGTTCGCCCGGGGATAAACCCCGGGCGTCAGGTGTTTAACACCTTACGAATCCCGTTGAGGCCACCAGCTATTAAATTTTATGAAAATCACTTTTATCCAAGCCGGGGGAACCATAGATAAGGCCTACCCGGCCACCGAGACTACTCACGGCTATAACTTTGAAATTGGCGACCCAGCTTTTATTTCTATTCTCCAAAAAATAAATCATTCCTTTGATTTTGATAGTCTTTCTGTGGTGAAGAAAGATAGTCTGGATTTTACTGATAAGGATCGCCAGGCCGTCTGGGATGCAGTGATGGCCGTGCCGCATGAAAATATAATCATTACCCACGGCACCGATACGATTTATCAAACAGCAGAAAAATTATCAACTATTAAAAATAAAAAAGTTATTCTAACGGGTGCTATGTTGCCTGCTGAATTTAGTAGATCAGATGCCATGTTTAATCTTGGCATGGCGGTAGGGGCAATTCAGACTTTACAATTTCCTGGGATTTATATAGCGCTTTATGGTGTGGTAGTTCCGTGGGATCAATTCCCGGCAGTTGCAAAAGCAAATTCGAAATAAGTTGCGTCCCTTCCCTATGACCATTCAGCCCCTAATTCTTGCAGGTGGCAAAGGCGTGCGCATGGCCTCGGACGTGCCCAAACTCTTGGTATCGGTTGCCGATCGCCCCATGATTGCATACCTTTTAGATACCTTGCACAAGGCTGATTTTGTATTGCCGCCTGCGATGGTGGTGTCACCAAGCTCACCCCTGAGAGAGTTTTTGGGTGAAGCATGGCATTATATTGAGCAAACGCAACCACGTGGCACAGGGGACGCTGTGCGAAGCGCTAAGGCACAATTACAAGGGAAGTCTGATGCGGTGATGGTGCTGTATGCGGACAATCCTTTTGTGAGTGTTGCTACCTTGCGGGCAATTGGTAAGCAGCATGAAGCAGCGCATGCCACGTTAAGCCTTGCTACTCTTACCGTGCCAAGCTTTGAGGGGCCTGATGCAGTGTTTTATGATGGTGGGCGTATCGTGCGGGGCCCTCAAGGGAATTTGCAACATATTGTGGAATTGAAAGATGCCAGCGCTGATGAGCGTGCCATTCCTGAAATCAATTGTGGTATGTATTGCATAGAAAGTACTTGGCTATGGAGCCACATTGATGCTCTGAGCCCTTCACCGGTAACCCGTGAGTACTATGTGACCGATCTTATTGCCATGGCATTGCGGGAAGGTAAGCCCATTACTACCTATGCACTCACGAATCCTTTGGAAGCCCTTGGCATTAATACGCCCGAGCAGTTGAAGATGGCGGAGGAGCTAATGCGTCAGCTATGAAATTCATTACTGATTTGCATGTTCACTCCAAGTATAGCCGGGCGTGTAGCCCGCAGTTGACACTGGAAAATATTGACGCGTGGTGCCGCGTGAAAGGCGTAGATGTGGTGGCCTGCGGGGATTTTACGCATCCTAGTTGGTACTCTGAACTCAAAAATAAACTCGTGCCAAGTAAACACGAGGGTTTGTATACATTGAAGCAAGGCCTTGCGCCGAGCTTCGCACCCCCTATACCCTTGCCCCTAAAACCTACTCTGTTCCTTATGGGCACGGAAGTTGCCTGCATTTATCGGCATAATGACAAAACACGGCGTGTGCACAACCTTATTTACGCGCCCACCATGGAAGCAGCAGCAAGTATTAATGCAAAGCTTCTTGCCCGAGGGTGTAAATTAGCATCCGACGGAAGGCCCATTCTTGGCATGAGCTCGAAAGATTTACTCAAGCTCATTTTGGAAGTGGACGCTCATTGCGTGCTGATTCCTGCCCATGCATGGACCCCTTGGTTTGCCATTTTTGGTTCCATGAGTGGGTACGACAGCATACAAGAATGTTTTGAAGAATTAACCCCGCATATTTTTGCCATAGAAACAGGAGTGAGCAGCGATCCACCCATGAATTGGCGCGTGCAAGCGCTCGACAGTGTTACTTTGGTGTCGCATTCCGACATTCACTCCTTGCCCAACCTGGCTCGCGAGGCCAATGTGCTGGAAGGGGAGGAGAAGGATTTGAGTTATAGCGCGATCATGAACGCCATTCGCAATGCCGCACCCCGTACTCGCCTCTCCCTGGAGGGGAGAGGCCCCGCCGTAGGCGGGGGTGAGGGTGGCCTCCATATGCTAGGGACGATAGAATTCTTCCCCGATGAAGGCCGGTACCATTTTGATGGCCACCGCGATTGCAAGGTGAGTTTGCACCCTACAGAAACCAAAAAGCTTGGTGGAAAATGCCCCAAGTGTAAAAAGCCGGTGACTGTGGGAGTGCTTTCTAGAGTTGAGGCATTAGCGAATCACCCCGAAGGCCGTGTGCCGCAGGGCGCGCCCGCCTTTTGGAGTTTAGTAGAGCTGGATAAAATTATTGCGCAGGCCGAAGGCGTGAAAAGCCGTACCAGTAAGGCCGTCGATAAAAAATATTGGGAACTTGTTGCCCAAGGCGGGAATGAATTGAATATTTTGCTCAACAAAAGTTTAGAAGAACTTGC
>CAYHRN010000058.1:0-4388 GCA_964359155.1 uncultured Gammaproteobacteria bacterium
TTTCTCCGATCATCAAGAGTTCCTGCAGCCCAACGTCTTTCAACCCCAAGGCTTCAAGATTCTTGGTCACCGCCTCGTCCTTCACATAGCAGCCAAAGGACACTAGGATGATTTCCACCTCCTTGATGTCATTTTGTCTGGTGGGGAAATTGATTGTATGGATCTCGGGATCCACGCGATCATACTTCCCGGCCGCGATGCCGGCCCCCACAGTGCGGTCATAGTCCACGGTGAACTTGAGGATTTCCTTAATCGCAGACCAATTTTCCTTCATCATACAGAAGATGAATTGCCAGATCATGTACTTACCATCGGGCCCGGCAAGCATGCGCAGGGTGTAATCGAGCAAACCTCTCTGTCTGGCTTCGTCCCTCAATCTGCGCGAGATAACCAAATCAACTTCCTCGTCTGACATTTCCTTTTCCATGTCACGTGCCCCTCAAACAGAGTAGTTGGTGTTGTCAAAGAACCGCACAGCAACCCACAGTGAGTTGACTGTACGGTATAAGTATGACAGAAATGAGTAATGAACGACATTGAAATACCATTATATATTGACAAAGTGCTCAATATGCTATATGATTAAACAAAAAAGCGTCGGCATAAACCGACGATACTAATACAAAATTATGCTTGAAGAAGAGAAAGTAAGTAAAATTTTAGCTAACTTAGGCCTGAATGAGCTTGAAATAAAGTGCTACCTTGCCCTGCTTAAAAAGAGCCCGCAGCGGGCATCCGAGCTATCAAGAAACCTTGATGTACCCAAAGCCACGGTACTTGATGCGATTGCTAGGCTGGTGAATACCTATAACATTGCCAAAGAAACAAAAAAGAAGAATTTTTACCTTTTTTCTGTGGAAGACCCTGCGCATATTTTGCGATATTTAGAGCAAAAGCAAAACGATTATGCACATACCAAAGAGCAGGTGAGTAATTTGTTGCCCGAGCTGCGGGGCTTGCAACATTACGATGTGCAGCAACCCAAGGTATATTATTTCGAAGGTAAAGAGGGGGTGCGGCGCGCGTTTTGGCAAGTGCTCGACGAAGCCGATGAAGTGATTGGTTATAGTAGCACGGAAGACGAAATGAAATACTTGGGCGACATGGTGCCCGAGTTTTACCAAAAGCGTACGGCCAAAAAAATCCCGGTAAGGGCCATCATGCCGGCCACCCCGTTTAATATTAAAGACACCATAGCCAATGCGCAAAAGTTTTTACGCCCTTCGCACCTTATTCCTGCTGAATATAATTATCCGGTGCAGGTGCAAGTGTATAAAAATACGGTGCTGTTTTTTTCATGCGAAGAAAATTTTACACTGATGATTAAGAACAAAGCGATTGCCGAGTGTTTAAAAAAGATATTTGAATTTGCGTTTGAATATACCCAAGAAAGTGATCGGCAGATACGGGCCTCCTATGAGCCCCCACAGTAGTATGTACACAATCATTATTGCAGGTGTCATTGTTGTGCTCGTAGGTGGTGCAGTAGATGTGCTGCTTACGCGCCAACGTATTCATACAGGCGTTGCGCTTGCCCAAAGCACTAAAGCATTTCAACGAGAACTTGTGGGTGCCAAGGTGAATATTCTTATCATTGGTGATAGTACGGTGGTAGGGGTGGGTGCGCGCGTGCCAGAGGAGTCACTTGCGGGCCAGGTTGCCGCGAGCTTTCCCCTTGTCTCCATTACCAATTTGGGCGTGAATGGCGCAAAAGCTAAAGAGCTGATTTTAAGGCTTGAAGCTGTGGCAGCGAGGCAGTTTGATTTGATTATGATCCACATTGGGGGCAATGATATTGTGCGGTTTACCAAGCTAGGCGAGCTTACCGCAAGCATTGCGTCGGTGTTACAGCTTGCTACTTCAAAAGCAAAGCATGTGACGTTGACTACATCGGGGAATGTGGGCACAGCACTTTTACTTCCCTGGGGTACGCGTTGGCTCTTTGAACGCCGCACCAGAAATGTGAGAACAATTTTTATGCAAGTTGCGCAGAAATATCGCGTGCAGTACATTGATCTATTCCGTGAGCACAGCAAAGACCCGTTTTATAAAAATCCCCACTACTATTATGCTGTGGACCTTTTTCACCCGAGTAGTGCGGGGTATGCAGACTGGTATGCCATTATGCAGCCCGTGCTGAGTAAATTCGGGGGAAAATAAATCCCCCTGCTTCCCCCTTTTTCAAAGGGGGAAATTCATAATCTTTCTCCCTTTGGCAAAGGGAGAAAAGAAGCCCAGTAGGTCATTCTGCTGAATGAAGGGATTTATTTACCCTCGCCCTTTTTTCCAAGGAAGATCTTTCAAAAGCGGCCAATAAATATCATCTTTGAGGGGCACATGGAAGGAGGTTTTATTTTTTCGTGTGCTCAACGTGATGCCTGGCACATTAGTGATAATGGCGATGGGTGTTTGCTCGGCGCCCTCGCCAATGGCCAAAGTTGCCGCAGCAGCCAAGCCGTCGGCCATATTGGCGACTTTGCCGGTACCTAAGTCGTAACCAAACAAACTTCTCTCGCCTTGATACTCGTGCAGAGGCTGGAACCCGTAGTAACTAAGACTAATACCTATGGTGCCGCGGCGTAGGGGAATGGAGTGAGAGTCAGTAATGAGTACGCCCACGTTACGGAGTTTATAGATTTTTTTAATCCATTTCCAAAGGTTGTGCGCACTTTTTTGGGGATTTCGAGGCCACAGGACATGGTAATCATGCAAGGTATCAATCCCGACACTCGGAATGACCATGTTATGTGCAAGCGTGTGTATGACATTACGGCCTTTGAGGGTACCACGGGGAATATACAATTCTGCCTCTTGAATAACGAGTGTGTCTTCCTGGGGCACCTTATCTTTGCTCACGCACCTTCCTTCGTGAATACTCACTACTTTTGAAGTAATGGCGAGGATGGAATGCTCTGGTATCTGGGGTACTGCCTCTTGAATAGCTTTCAGTAAATTGTCTTTGGGGGGTACTAGGATGCGGGTTTTAATGGGAGTGATGAGCATATTGTAACGATAAGAATATATTGACAAACGATAAGCGTTAGATTAAACTGATGAGTATGCGGAATGTAATGCTACCACCTATGAAAAAAAGTTCAACCATATTTCTTCGGGTAGTTATTTATCTTATGGGATTCGCGGTTGCGGGTTTGTGTGTTATTTTGCTCGGTGTAAGCATCTCTGGGAACGTAGGTATCCCTGGATATCCTGGATTATTTCTTCCGCTCATGCTGGGCATGCTTGCGACCTCTGTGCCATTTTTCTTTGCGCTCTACCAGGGATTGCTCCTTCTTAGCTACATTGACCATAACAGTGCTTTTTCGGAATTGTCCGTTAAAGCCATCCGAAAAATTAAATATTTTTCCGGAGCCATCAGCGTTCTCTATGCGCTCATGATGCCCTACATTATGTATGTCGCGGAAAAGGACGACGCGCCAGGCGGGGTTATTATCGGGCTTGTACTTATTTTTGCTCCATTTGTTATCGCCGTCTTTGCAGCAGTGCTGGAGCGGCTTCTGCAAAATGCAATCGAAATCAAGTCGGAGAACGATCTCACGGTATAAAAAATATGGCAATCATTATTAATATTGACGTCGTACTTGCAAAGCGAAAAATGAGCGTTACCGAGCTTGCTGAAAAAGTCGGCATCACCATGGCTAACATTTCTATATTGAAAAAAAGCCATGCGCGCGCAATCCGATTTTCAACCCTAGAGGCGATCTGCAAGGCCTTGGATTGCCAGCCGGGGGACATTATTGAATTTAAAAAGTAAAAAATATGACAACTCTTCGAAACATTTCATTCGTTATTATCGGTATCGGTATTTTTATCGGTGTCCGATACATCGGAAGCATGATCCACTATGGCTGTCACCGGGAACCGATAGTCAATGTGGATGGCGGCGATGATTGCGCTCCACCCTTCTGGTTCCTGGGCCAACTTGGCTTCTATCTGACCGGCGGCTCCTTTAATCCGTTTTTGAATCGCGATGCCGTAACTATCCGCAACATAAGCTGGTACATTGAACAGCAGAAGATCGCGGCCGATGTCACCACGTACGATGGCACCACGAAACGCTACGATCTTGGCACTGCGTATGGGTGCACTGGTACCACGGTGAGCGAGCTTCAGAACCACACCATCGTGATGGGCCGTGTGAAGTGCAACTTCGGCGAATCTGGCACCACATTTGCCGCGTTCAAAGGCAATGGCGGCTTTTACATTCAGCGCTACGACGAATCTGCCAAAGACGGTAGCATAAGAACGACAGTATTGGTAGAAATTAAATTAGGAATGTAACCAATCGGTTCTGGTGAGTCTATTGTACCAAGTTAGAACCTATTTTCAAAACAAATGATGTCGCACGCGCGGAGCGCGTGGTGGCTTGA
>CAYHRN010000059.1:0-4316 GCA_964359155.1 uncultured Gammaproteobacteria bacterium
GGAGAGGCGAATTTCTCCCTCCCCCCTTGCGGGGGAGGGTTGGGGTGAGGGGTTGCATTTCGGGCACGGCATACCCGTGCTTTTTTGTTCGGAAGCAAGTTTTTTTAAGCCCTTACATTTGGGGAAAGTGGAACAACCTAAGAATTTGCCAAAGCGGCCGCGGCGTACTTTCATGGGCGCGCCACACAGTTCACACACTTCATCCGTTGTTTCCTCGGGCAGCACATCTTTTTTCTGAATTTCTTTTTCTTTGGCGATGAGGTTTGCCTTGAACGGGGTATAAAATTCTTGCAATACGGGCACCCACGCTTTTTTGCCATCCGCAATTTCATCTAAACTTTGTTCCATTTCTGCGGTAAATGACAAATCCACAATATGCGGGAAGTGTGCCACTAATAAATCGTTCACAATATACGCAATTTCGGTGGGCTTCAGGCGGCGTTTGTCCATACGCTCTACATACCCACGGTCAACTACCGTGGCAATGGTAGGCGCATAGGTGGAAGGGCGGCCTATGCTATGCTCTTCCAAGGCTTGCACAAGCGTGGCGTCAGAATACCGGGCAGGGGGCTCGGTAAAATGTTGCTCGCCCTTAAGGTCTTTCAAATCTAACGCCTCTTTCTCACTAAGCGGGGGCAAGATAGTTTCTTTCATGTCCGTGGGGTATACCCGTAAAAAGCCATCAAAGGCAAGGGTGCTGCCGGTAGCGCGGAAGAGATAGTTCGTAGTTTGTGGTCCATGGTTCGTAGTTAATTTTGGTCCTGATGTAGGGTCATGAACCATGAACTGTGAACCATGAACATTTGGTTGATTTTCCGTGCGAATGTCTACTGAGATTTGCTGAATCCGTGCGCTCATCATTTGGCTTGCAACCGCGCGTTGCCAAATAAGGGTATAGAGCGCATGTTGATCTTCCTCAAGAGAAGCCTTCATGGTTTCGGGCGTGCGCGTAACTTCCGTGGGGCGTATGGCTTCATGTGCTTCTTGGGCAGTTTTGTTTTTGGTAGTAAATTTGCGTGGCGCTTCAGGTAAGTATGCAGCGCCGTAGTCTTTTTTAATCAGCGTCGCAGCCTCGTTTAAAAATTTATCAGCCAAGTTCACGGAATCCGTACGCATGTAGGTGATGTTCCCTTCTTCATACAAGCGTTGTGCCAACATCATGGTTTGCTTGGCAGAAAAGCCAAGACGGTGATTGGCTTCTTGTTGCAAAGTAGAGGTAATGAAAGGCGGCAAGGGATTGCGATTAACTTCTTTGGCCACGATGCTCGCCACGTGATAAGTGGCATTTTTTAACGACTCAACAATAGGGTCTACTTGGGTTTTGCCCGTGAACGCAAACTTGTCCAGGGTTTTGCCATCGATGGAGTGGAGTTTGGCATTAAAGAGATTCCCCTCACCTGATGTACCAACATCACCTACTGGGCTAGGCCCTCTCCCGCAAGGGGAGAGGGTGGCAAGGATACTCCAATATTCCTGCGGCTTAAACGCCGTGATTTCGCGTTCGCGCTCTACGATCAATCGCACGGCCACACTTTGCACGCGCCCGGCCGACAGCCCTTTCATCACTTTTTTCCACAAAAACGGGGAGAGCTCGTAGCCTACCAAACGGTCTAACACGCGGCGTGCTTGTTGAGCGTGTACCATGTTCATGTCGAGCGCACGCGGGTTTGCAATGGCATGCATAATGGCGTCTTTCGTAATTTCGTGAAATACAATGCGGCCTACTTGCACGCTTTTTTTAGGTTTGAGCGCTTCTTTAATGTGCCATGAAATAGCTTCGCCTTCGCGGTCTTCATCAGTCGCAAGTAATATGGTATCTGCTTCCGTGGCAAGTTTTTTAAGATTGGTAAGTGTTTTCTTGGCTTTGGTGGGCGTAACATAGCTGGGCTCAAAATTGTTCGCCACGTCTACCCCCATTTTGCTCACAGGTAAATCGCGTACATGGCCCATGCTGGCCTCTACCGTGTATTCGGGGCCAAGAAACTTGGAGATAGTCTTGGCTTTGGTGGGGGACTCTACAATGACTAATTTCATAAGGTTATATAATTCATGTTACCTAAGTTACGAATAATGCCTTTCATCTCAAGGGTGGTGAGTGTAGCATTCACCCCCGCGGTGTTTAATCCAGAACGAGCAACAAGCGCGTCTACATGTACGGGTTCTTTACTTAAAAGTCTCAGAATAGTTTCTTCTTGGGGATTGGTGGGGATTTGGTGCTGCACTTTTTGCTTGGAAGCTACCTGGGAAAGTTGCAAAGCCTCCATAATATCACGTGCATTGCCCACAAGTTGCGCGCCTTGTGTTAATAAGTTATGGGGCCCTACGCTTGTAGGGCTGTATACACTGCCGGGCACAGCAAACACTTCACGGTTTTGCTCAAGCGCACAGGCGGCGGTAATCAGCGCGCCACTTTCCTTCGGCGCTTCTACCACCACCGTGCCGAGGGACATGCCACTCACAATGCGGTTGCGCTGGGGGAAGGAAAATGGTTGCGCCTGTACAGAGGGCGGGTTTTCTGAAAGCAGCGCCCCGCCTTGTGCAAGTATTTTTTTGAAAAAGTTGGTATTGTCTTTGGGAAACCAGCTTGCCTCGTCTAACCCGCCTGCTAACACCGCCACGGTGCTTCCTTTGTGGGGCAGGGCGCCTTGATGGGCTGCCGTATCAATACCAAGCGCTCCTCCACTGATCACGCCTATACCTTGGCAACTTAAGTCGCGCCCCATTTCGTGAGCTACTTGCAGCCCATAGGTGGTACATTTTCTGGTCCCCACGATGGCCACGGTGAAATTATTGTTCAGTAGGGCGGCATTTCCTTTCACGTAAAGTAAAAATGGCGGATTATGAATATGCTTCAAAAGAGGGGGGTAGTCAGGCGAAGTTACAGGGCACAGAGTGATAGTTTCACGTTCCAGTGCCTTTAAGAGCGGTTCTATGCGAAAGCGCTGCCGAAACCCAAAAAATTCTTCCACGAGTTTTCCTTCCAAGCCCGCCTGCAGTAGTTTTTCCCCGGGCGCAAAAAATGCATATTCAGCACTGCTAAAATAGCCCAAGAGTTTTTTAAACTTCATGGGGCCAATTTTAAGAAAGGCAGAGAATGCAATCCAATAGTGGAGTTCTTGGGTTGTCATAGGATTCTCGTTCATACTACGGGCCCATGATGTATATTGTCAAATAAAAGTGTGGTATACTTTTACTAATTCTGAACTATTTTGCATATGGCTCTCTTGAGCTTGGAATTTAGTATTACCCGCGTGCTTTCTGCTCTTGCGGTTGTTTTATTTTTTTTCTTGGGCACCTTTACTATTACCCAGCGCACCACCGTGACGGCCCCTACCGTAGCCGATTTTTGGCCCAAGTATGCGCCCATCGACGGGAAAGCTTTTTCTGTCGTGGCGCAACTTTTATTTCATTTGGATTCTCAGGTAACCACGGTGGCAATAGGGGGTAAACCATTTCCTGCCCTGGTGGTGAAGGGTCATAATGGTGGCCAAGAAAGTGTGGTGCTTATTGATATTCCTGCAGGGGTATTTACTCCAGGTGAGGCATTGGGTGAAGTGAGTGTTACTCCTTCTGAAAGAAGCACCAGCAGTACTGTAGGTGGCACTGATAGTACGGGCGCAACGCGAAGTGATGGCGGTTCTGCTGGTGGATTAGGCGAGGGCGGCGGTGGAGAGAGTAGCCCAGATACCACTCCACCTGCAGCAGTGACTGATTTCCGCGTGATTCATGAAACACCTTCTTCTTTAAGTTTAGAATGGACAGCCGTAGGAGATAATGGCATCGCAGGACCTCCTGCGGTGCGGTATGAGCTTTTGCTTTCTATTCCCGGCATTCCTTCCACTATCTCTCTTACTGGTCTTCCCTTACCAGGTCAACCTGGGAGTGTTGATTCCTATACCGTCGCAGGTCTTTCACCCCGCACTACCTATTCTTTTGCATTGAAGGTGTATGATGCTGCAGGCAATGCTTCGGTTATTTCTCATATTGTTGCTGCCACCACACTCGGAGTTGTGATTGATCCTCCTCCATTTCCAACGCCTTCCCTGGTTGATTCATCCCTTGTGGTGAATGTAACTACCACCACGGCCACGATTACCTTTACTACTAATCAACCCACTACCACACAGATTGAATATACGCCACGGCATGGCGCACCTCTTTCTTCGGTCCAAGTACTTCGCATCAATCACTCGATTCAATTAGAGGATTTGACATCGGCGACTGAGTACCGGTTTAGAGTGAGAGTTGGTAATGCACAGGGAGTCTCGGTGGTTTCGGAATACTTTACGTTTACTACATTACGCGAGGGCGAAAGA
>CAYHRN010000060.1:0-4315 GCA_964359155.1 uncultured Gammaproteobacteria bacterium
CCTATGGTTGAGGTGGTAAGGTCCATAGAAGTTACGAATGACAGCGTGGATGATGCACCAAAGGCGGAGCGCGCTGTAATGCCTCGGGAAGAACAATTTGAGCCACAGGCGGTAGGAATGAGATTAGATAGCAGCGATAAACTGGATAAGCCTCAAGTGGTAGAAGATGAGCCCTTTGATGACGATACCTATATTGAAATCCCTAAAGGAACCGTCGTAGTACCTGAAATTCCCGCTGAGAGTGGTATTGTGCTTGTGCAAGAGGTGAGTAGGCCTATTAATAAAGAAGAGTCGGGAGATGTTGATTCAGGAGAGGATGTTGCGAATGAGATTAAAGTGGAGTTCGTTGAGGATAAGGAGATGTCGCAGGCGCCGGTAGCCCCCGCACCTATTTTGCTAGAAAAAGAAGCGGTGATTTCTCCACAGCCCATACATGCAGAATCTATGACTGTAGAGAAAGAATTAGCATCGCAAGAGCCATCTTGGCATGATGAGGATAAACTGTCATCTTCGCATAGCACGGAAGAGGCTCGGGTTTCTTCTTCAAGGCTTCACACGGAAGAAGGTGAAACCTTACCAGGAGAAACTATACTTAAGATGGTTGAGAAACCACATATGGCAGAAAAACTAGAGGTCCACTTTGCACCATTAATAGAGCTAAAATTAGCTCCCCCAGTTGTTACAGAAGTGTTTCAGCCACCCAGCGTGGTGCCCGTTATAACCAAAGAATATACTGGACCAAGAGTTCAAGAGGTGAAGCCCGAACGAATTATAGCGGCACCTGAGGGCTCTATGCGCAAAGAACAGGAAGTGGTAAGAGACCAACCACGATCTGAACCAGCTCCTTTGCGTGTAGTACGTGCGTCAGAGGAGGCTCGTCAAGAGCCACGCCCTATTCCAAGAGCAGAACTAACGTATTCTGGGCCTCGAGGCTATATTCCCTCACGGTTTCAACTTGTTGATGAAGATGCTACCGGCATTCAATTACTTTCTGAAGAGCGAATGGCGGCATAATATAATCTATGGCTACTGAAATTTCTAAAATCACGTATTACGACTTACGCTGGGAGGCGCGTCATGGAAGATTGCAACCTATTGTGGGGCGCAAAGAAGAACTGGCGCGCATTAACCGTATCACCAGCCGGCGCATGAATAATAATTGCTTAGTGGTGGCGCCTTCGGGCATGGGCAAGACTGCCCTGTTGTATGGGTTGGCGACCTCCCCTTTATCCCCTCCTTATCAAGGAGGGGACGGGGGAGGTCTCCCCTTGGTTGTGTTGGAGGCGAGTAATTTTCATGTGCTAGGGGGTGGAGGCAATGTGCCGCTTGGTTTTTTTGAAGATGCCTTTGGAGCGCTGCCTTCGTGCGTTGTATGCATAGATGATTTTGGTGCCCTGGTGTATAACAAACCGGTGTTATTGCAGAACCTCAGTAGGTTGCTCCAGCCTCATGCAAAAGCAGGCAAGGTGCGTTTTGTTCTTAACTGTACCCCGCATGAATATGCATGGATTAGTGAGCAAGACCCTGCATTAGTCAGTAGTTTTGAACTACTGACCCTTAAAGCGCAGCCATTAGAGGAGCAGAAGGAAATACTAAAGAAGAGTAGTACAGAGGATGATGCCCTTATTGATCTTATTCTCCAAGTGGTGCAACGTTTTCCTTCGCTGGGCGTGTTGCCTGCTGCAGGATTAATGTTATTAGATGAAATGCAAGGCCATGCAGAGAAGGATTTTTTGTATACCATTCTGGCCGATAAAACTGGTATTCCAGTTGCACAGCTTAAGGCCAATGACCAGAAGCGTATACAAAATCTTGAAGCCGTGGTGCACAAGCGCATTGTAGGCCAAGATGTGGCATTACGTATAATTTTGAATACGCTTACGCGTGGTGCATTAGGGTTGCGAAGTGTTGACAAGCCCCTTGCCTCGTTTCTCATCCTGGGGCCTTCCGGCGTGGGGAAAACTGAAACCGCACGGATTATTGCAGAGCAATTATTTGGCCGTAAAGAAAGTTTCTTGCGCCTGGATATGAGTGAATTTAGTCAAGAGCATCAGGTGGCGCGGCTTTTGGGTGCGCCCCCAGGGTATGTGGGGTATGATGCAGGGGGTGCGCTTACCAACCATGTAGCGCGCGAGCCCTATAGCTTGATTTTATTGGACGAGCTTGAAAAGGCGCACGGCAAAGTATTTGATATATTTTTGCAACTGTTGGATTATGGACATGTTACCTCAAGCCGCGGTGAAATGGTAGATTTTCGGCATACCGTGGTTATTGCCACCAGTAATTGCGCGGTGGATGAAATTATTGAAGCGCATGGTCGCGGCATATCACCCAATGTGATGCCAGCACTCACCAAGGTATTTAGGCGCGAATTTCTTAACCGATTTGATGCAACAGTGGCATTTGAACCATTAGGAGTAGAGGAATTATTGCAAATTGCAAAACTCGAGATGCAGTACATACAAGAGCGCGTGAAGGGTCATAAGTTACGTTTTGCACTCGATGAGAAAGTATTACGCAAGAAAATTACCGAGCTTGCCGACCCTCATTTTGGCGCCCGGCCCGTGAAGAGGTTTATTGAGGAGGTATGTGAAGGCATGGTGGCGAAAGCGTTGATGAAAAAGAATAATTAAATGTCATCCCGATGAAAATCGGGATCCATGTACGTATTAATCTGGATTCCGGCGTTCGCCGGAATGACAAATTAAGAATATGGACCAACCCACTATTACCAAATTTTTCCAAGATCGTCGTGTGGCATGGGAGGCGTTGAAAAGACTGGTCAGCCCGAATTTTTTTGAGCATGTGCATGAAAAGATTAATCACGAAGAAGAAGCGCTTTTAATGATCTTGCACGGCAAAGTGCGTAAAGAAGAAGCGCTCAGTGAATATTCTTTTGTACTTGATGAGCGATATTTTGAGGAAAAATTAATAACTAGCGGCTAGTCGCTAGTGGCTATATCCCCCTATGCCTCTCACTCTTATTGGTACCACCACCTTTCGTGGCAAAGCAAAACCCATCTATATTAAAGACATTGATCGTCTTCGTCATACCTATGTGGTAGGTAAAACCGGGGTCGGTAAAAGCACGGTGTTGCAAGCGATGTGCTTGCAAGATGTCACCAATTATCACGGTGTGTGTTTTATTGATCCGCATGGGGATGCCATTGAATGGCTGCTGCGGCGTATTCCGGCCAATAGACTAGAAGATGTAATCCTCTTTGATCCGTCAGATGCCGAGTACCCGTTTGGTCTAAATTTACTGGAGGCGCACGATGAAAGTGAACGCGATTTTTTAGTGGCCGAGACAATTGCGATTTTTTATAAACTCTTTGACCCCGAACGCACGGGTATTATTGGGCCCCAATTTGAGCATTGGCTGCGCAACGCCGCGCTTACCGTGATGGCAGGTTCAGAAGGCGGCAGCGTGATAGAAATTCCCAAGTTATTCGTGGATAAGCGTTATGAAATGAGTAAGCGGCAACACCTTACCGACCCCTTGGTGCAAGAATTTTGGGCTAAACAAATGGCGCGCACGGCAGATTTTCACAAAAGCGAAATGCTGAATTATTTTATGTCGAAGTTTGGCCACTTTCTCAACAATACCCTTATGCGCAATATTTTAGGCCAGCACCGAAGTAGTTTTAATTTTGATGAAGTAATTACAAAAGAGAAAATCCTCTTGGTGAATTTGTCGAAAGGAAAAGTAGGGGATATTAATGCGCAAATGTTGGGGCTGGTATTGCTGGCCAAGTTGCAAGCAGCCATTCTTAAACGCGCGCGTGCAGACGCCACCACGCGCACCCCGTTTTATTTATATGTAGACGAGTTTCAAAATTTTGTTACTGATACGTTTGTGAGCATGCTGAGTGAAAGCCGCAAGTATGGCCTTGGCGTGCATGTGGCGAATCAATATTTTTCGCAATTGCCGCGCGCGTTGCAAGATGCGGTATTAGGCAATGTGGGCACTATGCTTGCCTTTGAAGTGGGGGTAGATGATGCCGAGCGATTAGCACGTGAATTTGCCCCCATGGAGAGTAATGATTTTTTGCACCTTGCACGGTTTCATTTTTACATCAAAATGATGATTGATGGCAAAACCACCGATGCCTTTTCTGGTGAAACCGTACCGCCTTCAGCCGAGGCCAGCGAGGCAACGCGCCAGAATATCCTCAGTATCAACGCGCTTGCCTATGGCACCCCCCGCGTGTTGGTGGAGGAGCAAATAAAAAAACACCTCATCTAGAGGAGTTTTTTTATCAAAAAAATTAACTGGTCGGGCTGCGGGGAATTGAACCCCGGCTACATCCACCCC
>CAYHRN010000061.1:0-4251 GCA_964359155.1 uncultured Gammaproteobacteria bacterium
GCCTAAGGGGGTATGTAATTACGGGGTATTGACATGGTTTTCCCTCAATTGATACTAACCCCACACTGTAAAAACCCCTTTAGGGATAAGGATTTCTTCATGAACCTTGCACACAGTCCTGAAAATTGAATAGAATCCCACATATACTCGCACCACACGGGAAAGGGCGGGCATTTTTATTATCTTGAAACAATTCGTAATTTTAAAAACAATTTTTCTATGGTTCCCATGCTTCGCACGTTTTTGAAAGACCCTAAAAATGCTATTCCCCTGCCCGACTTAAACGAGATTCAGCAAGACTCGTATGCCTGGTTCCTCACGGAAGGCCTGAAAGAAGTTTTTGAAGACGTAAGCCCCCTGAAAGATTTTTCTGGGCACGATTTAAAATTGGAATTTATCAGCCACGCGGTGGAAGAGCCCAAATGCACCGAAGAAGAAGCGAAAGCGCGCAATATTAGTTTTGAAGCGCCGTTAAAAGTAACGTGTCGCTTAAGTAATGCAAAAGAAAACAGGTCGCAAGAGCAAGAAGTGTATTTGGGCGATTTGCCCATTATGACCAAACGCGCCACCTTTATTATTAACGGGGTAGAGCGCGTAGTAGTAAGCCAACTTATCCGTAGTTCCGGCGTACTTTTTACCGTGGAGGCAACTCTTGCCAAACGCTTGTATGGAGCTAAAGTAATCCCCAACAGGGGCGCATGGCTGGAATTTGAAATGGATGCTGCAGGCGTGCTGTGGGTGCGCATAGACCGTAAGCGTAAAGGGGCCTCAACTGCGCTGTTGCGTGCGTTTGGATTTACCACAAGCCAGCTTGAAAAAGCGTTTGAAGATTTGCCCGAAGTGGCGCGGCCCCACTTAGAGGCCACGCTCAAAAAAGACCCTAGCAATACCCCCGAGGAAGGCTTACAAGAAGTGTACCGCAAGATTAGGCCAGGGGAACTTGCCACGATAGAAAACGCCAAGTCGCTTATTGAAAGCATGTTTTTCCGGTACGATCGGTATGATTTGTCGGGCGTGGGGCGGTATAAAATGAATCGGTATTTTAAAGAATCGCTCCCTATTAACAAAGAAACGCGCGTGCTGCGCCGTGAAGATATTATTAATACCATGAAAAAGATCATGGTGATGAGCGCCACCAATGAAGAGCCGGAAGACGTGGACCACTTAGGCAACCGCCGCGTACGTGCGGTGGGTGAATTACTTCAAAACAGGTTTCGTGTGGGTATGGCACGCGCCGAGCGTATTATTAAAGATCGCATGTCCACCATGGACCCCCTTACCCTTACCCCTGGCAAAGTGATTAATGCAAGGCCCATTATTGCGGTGGTACAAGAATTTTTCTCCACCTCGCAACTTTCGCAATTCATGGACCAAACCAATCCTTTGGCCGAGCTTGAACATAAGCGCCGGCTTTCTGCCATGGGCCCTGGGGGCTTATCGCGCGAACGTGCAGGGTTTGATGTGCGCGATGTGCACCCCACACATTATGGCAAAATTTGCCCTATTGCTACCCCTGAAGGCCCCAATATTGGGCTGGTGAACCATTTGGCAAGCTATGCGCAATTAAATACGCATGGGTTTTTAACTACCCCGTACCGCAAGGTAGTTCAAGAAAACGGCCATGCTAAAGCAACTTCAGAAATTGTGATTATGGACGCGCTGCAAGAAGAACGCGTAACCATTACTCCGGCCACCACCGTACTTACTCCTGATGGCTATATTCAAGACGAGCGGGTGCCAGGGCGCAAATTAGGTAAGCCTCAAGAAATTTTAGCAAGCGAAGTGGATTATATGGATGTCAGCCCTGCGCAAATTGTTTCTATTGCTACTTCGGTAATTCCCTTTTTAGAGCATGATGATGCCATTCGTGCCCTCATGGGCAGCAATATGCAAAGGCAGGCCGTGCCAGGCATTCGCCCTGAAGCGCCGCTGGTAGGCACCGGGGTAGAGGCGCGGGTAGCCGAAGACTCGGGCTATGCGGTGCTTGCACGTGAAGGCGGTAAGGTGATAGAACTGGACGCGAGGCATGTTGATATTCGCACAGAACAGGGCGAGGTACATACGTATAATTTGCATACATTTTTACGTTCCAATGCTTCTACCTGTATTCATCAGCGCATAGCTAGCCGCGTGAATGTGGGTTCTGTGGTGCGCAAGGGTGACTTGCTGGCAGAAGGGTTTGCGGTAGACCAAGGTGAACTTGCCCTCGGCCATAACTTGCTCGTGGCGTTTATGCCTTGGAAAGGCTTGAATTACGAAGACGCTATTATTATTTCGGAAAAATTACTTCATAAAGATTATTTCACGTCCATTCATATCGAGCATTACCAAGTAGATGTACGTGAAACGAAATTGGGACCGGAAGTGGTAACCTCGGACATTCCCAATATTGGCGAAGAAAAATTAAAAAACTTAGACGAAGAAGGTGTGGTGCGTATAGGTGCCGAGGTTTCAAGCGGCGATATTTTGGTGGGTAAAATTACGCCCAAAGGTGAAACCGAGTTGTCGGCTGAAGAGCGCCTGCTGCGTGCTATTTTTGGTGAAAAAGCCAAAGATGTGCGCGACACCAGCCTGTACCTTGAACATGGGGAACATGGCAAAGTGATTGATATTAAAACATTTTCGCGCGAGGCCGGGGATAAATTGTCGGCCGGCGTGATTAAAACTATTCAAGTGTCGGTGGCGACCATGCGCAAAGTACAGGTGGGCGATAAAATGGCGGGGCGCCATGGCAATAAGGGTGTGATTTCGCGCGTGGTGCCGGTAGAAGATATGCCGCATTTGGCTGATGGTACGCCAGTGGATATTCTTTTGAACCCCTTGGGCGTGATTTCCCGTATGAATATTGGCCAGATTTTTGAAACCCTTTTGGGGTTGGTGGCCAAACAGCGGGGCGTAAAATTTGCGGTACCTATTTTCTCGGGCGCCGGGCAAAAAGAAATTCAAGAGGAATTACTGAAAGAAGCGTTTTCCAACAAAGGCCAAATGACCGTGTATGATGGCGAACGCGGCGTGCCCTTTGACCGGCAAGTCACCGTAGGCTGGGTATATATCTTAAAGCTGATTCACTTAGTAGAAGATAAAATTCACCAACGCTCTATTGGCCCTTACAGCCTTATTACCCAGCAGCCCCTGGGAGGTCGTGCGCAATTTGGCGGCCAACGCTTTGGGGAAATGGAAGTATGGGCACTCGAAGGGTATGGTGCTGCCGCAACACTCCAGGAAATTCTTACGATTAAAAGCGATGATGTGCCAGGCCGCAGCCGTGCGTATGAGGCCATTGTCAAGGGTGAAAAAATTGAAAACGTAAATATTCCTGAATCATTTAATATTTTGGTACGTGAGTTAAAAGGTCTGGGGTTAGATGTGGAATTAGTCGAATAAAATAATATGGAATCCGCCGCGCTTTAGTGGACGGTAGCGCGCGGCACGATTTCGCTAAATCGTATGATGGAACCCAATGTAGCTATCAAAGAATTTTCCGGCATACGGCTGCGCATTGCAAGCCCCGAGGATATGCAACGCTGGTCGTATGGCGAAGTCACTCGCCCCGAGACCATTAATTATCGCACGCAAAAACCCGAAAAAGATGGGTTGTTTTCAGAGCGTATTTTTGGCCCCACGAAAGATTGGGAATGTTATTGCGGAAAGTATAAAAAAATTCGGTACCGAGGCATTGTATGTGATAAATGTTCTGTAGAGGTAACCCGTGCGGTGGTGCGCCGTGAACGCATGGGGCATATTAACCTGTCCTCGCCAGTGGCGCATTCATGGTTTTTACGCAGTTCCCCCAGTAAGATAGGGCTATTTTTGGACCTTTCCGTGATGAACCTAGAAAAAGTTATTTATTTTGGTGGCTTTATTGTCACCGAGGTGCATGAAACTTTAAAACAAGAAACCGTGGAGCAGCTGAAGGCCGAATTTAAATCACACCAAAAGTCTGCTGCCGCGGGTGAAGAGTCTATGGATACGGAGTATAAGCGTGCCATGAAAGAGCTGGAAGATTTAGTGCCACTTTCCGTGATTAATGAAACCGCCTATCATGATTTAAGTTTAAAGTATGGGCATATTTTTGAAGCCGGTATTGGAGCCGAGGCCATACGTGCGCTCTTAGAGAAAATGGATTTGGGCCGCATGAAAGACACGCTCGAGAAAGAAGTTGCCGAAGTAATGGGGGTAAAACGCGAAAAGCTGTTGCGCCGCCTCAAGCTGGTGCGGAGCTTCATGATGAATAATATGCGGCCAGAGTGG
>CAYHRN010000062.1:0-4104 GCA_964359155.1 uncultured Gammaproteobacteria bacterium
GATGGCCCTCAAGGAAGCCGCGCGTATGAAATAAAAGAAAATCTTTTTGTAAACCCTGGCGAGTATGTGGTGTTACAGCGTGCGCACATAAAGGTGGTCTTAAATAATGATGAAGATGAAGTTACGCTTCGTGCGCCTGATGGCAGTATTGTTGCGACTACTCATTATGAGCATGCTAAAGAAGGGCAAAGTTTTATGCGGGGCAGTGATGGCAAGTGGGTTTTTACCACAAGCCCCACACAAGGTGCGCGCAATGTCATGACCATGGCGCCAGCCCGCCTAAATTTTGCCGAGCAAAACTTGGGCGGGCCAGAAAAGAGCGTAAAGAAAAGTGTCCCCGTGCCTGTAGCGACTCCACAAGAACCACCTACTAAGGTGGGAATAAGCGACATGAGTAATGATATGGCAGTCACTTTAGTGCAAGTGCAAGGTGCCGTGGTGGCGCGGAAGGGGACTAACCTTACCCTGAAGGATGGTGATGCTACGGTGCGCATTGCGTTTGCATCAGGCAGCCGCATGAAACTGCCCTCGTTTACCCCAGGGGCTATGGCACAAGTTACGGGGAAGGTTGCTACTAGTAAAGCGGGTATACGCATTGTGCCGCGTAGCCCTGCCGACTTAGAGTTGCTTGCCCGCCCAAATTTTGCCGAGCAAAACTTAGGCGGGCTTGCACAAGAGAAGGCGAGCACCGAAACAGCCTTGCCTACAGGGGAAGATCAGGGTGCGGGCGTTATGAACAGTTTATGGGCGAGCTTTATTCTTACCGGGGTAGTGCTTCTGGGGCTTTCTTTTCAGTACAAGGCCCAAGTAGTGCCCATGATTCTTCGGGAGTTTTGGAAGGGGTTTAAAAAATAAGGTTGACAGAGTATCGGCCTTCCGGCACACTAGGGGATACTATGGAGCAGCAAGAAATGCAAGAGTTACTAGCTGAGAATATTCGCCTCACGCGTGAAATGCATGGGGTGGTAAAGGCATTGCACCGCCAAATGGTATGGGGGCGGGTGAAGTTTTTTATCAAACTCGCGGTGCTGGCGGCGCTTATTTATATTGGCTATGCCACGCTGCCAAGTTTCCTAGAAAAGTCCCTTGCGCCTTACCAAAGCACCTTGCAGCAGTTAAACCAATTTCCTGCGCTGCTTCAGCAATTACAAAATGTGTCGAAGATTAACCTTCCTCCTGAATTGAAAAAGTTGTTGCCGCCGAGTAAGTAATTTGTTGCTTTAATTTAGAGTTTAGTATTTCGAATTTTTCGCCAAAGGCGTATTTGCGGGTATAGTTTAGTGGTAAAACATTTCCTTGCCAAGGAAGAAATGCGAGTTCGATTCTCGCTACCCGCACCAGAACGTCTACTAAATTTTAGGGGAAGAAATTTTTTGTAAAGATCGATAAGGTAATATGTCTCGTGATGTTATTGCTTCTTCAGGAGAAAGCCAAGACAATCGAATTCCAGAACATATAATAGAAAGTCCGCTCGAAGAGCAACAAGAAGTTTCTAGAAATTTATCTCGGGCACTACAATACCTAAAGGAGCTGTTCGATGTTGATGAGCTGAGTACTATTGAAGGTGTTCATTTACGACACATTGTTGAGCAATGTTTACGAGAGTTTAAGAAAAGTAGCAAGGTACTAGAAGGAATTACGGAAGAGATTGCAAGGCAGAAAAAAGAGCAAGGCAAAGCTGATGCTGCTTTAGTAGAGCGTGCCGACTGGTTAGGGTTGATTGAATTTGATAATCCAACAGCAGAAGCAGCAGCTCGCTGGTTATCTGATTTGTATGGCATTGATCAAGCAGACATTCTTTGGTGCGATTTGATAGTAGACGAAACCTCTGGTGAAAGCTATAAATATCTTTATACTTCTAAGGAAAGTTTCAGGGATGTAATGGCTATTGCTAAAACTAGCAGAGAAACAGTTGCTAAATATGACGAGCGAAAGGAGCTAATTAAAAAACGTAAACAAGAAATTGCGAAAAAAACACAAGAGCTTGAATCAATGGGGCATCGGGTGTCGGTTCACGAAGGAATTCTTGAGCCCGAGTTTAAGGTATTTTTGAACAAAGAGAGAGAAAATGTGACAGTACCTTATCCTAGAGAAAAATATTGAACTATTTATTGTTGCAAGCTATGATTGTCTTATATGGCCTATAAAATCCTTCTAGGAGTAGTAGCAGCTTTAATGATCCTGAATGCAGGATTGCTTTTTGATACGCAGCGCACGCGATGGGCAACAGTGAAAGCAGCAGAAGAAGCTGCCAAGCCTGCGGAGGTGAGCTTTACCCTTATTAAACCTAAGGATTGCAAAGAGTGTTTTGATGCAGCAGCAGCATTGGGGCAGCTACAAGAAAATCCTGGCGTGAAGGTGAAGGAGCAAAAAATTGTCACCTTAGGTGAAGATACTGCAAATACGTTAATTGCTCAATACGCCATCACCCGTCTTCCTGCGGTGGTAGTACAAGGGGACACAGAAAAACTATTGCTTAAAATTCCTTCACTTTCCCAAGCAGGCAGCAGTGTGCCCTCAGGCACGGAGTTGAAAGACAAGACACTGGTGATGACCAAGTTCCCACCTCCGTATTTTGACCTCACCTCAAAAGCCGTAAAAGGCTTACTAAAAGTAACGTATATTACAGTTTCTTCATGCAAAGACTGTTATGATGTACAATTGCATAAGCTGGCATTGGGGAATTTAGGCATTACCGCATCGAATGAAGTTACGGTAAGTCAGAGCAGTGATGCGGGTCAGAAGTTGATTGCTCGATATGGAATCCAGAAACTTCCTACGGTGGTATTAACGGGCGACATGGCAGAATACCCTATTTTGAAACAAATCTGGTCAAGCGTGGGTAGTATAGCTAAGGATGGCGCCTATGTGTTTACCGCGCTCGAGAGCATGGGGACGTATAAAGATTTAAAAACAGGGAAGATCGTTAAGCCAAAAACTAATAACCAATAACCAACAATATGCAAGATCAATACACCATTAAAATTCCTCAGCTGAATTGGCAAATTATTGCGCTTGGTGTGGTGGCCATTATTGCTGCGCTCCAAACCGTGCAATTAGTAAGTTTACGCGGCAAGCTGAGCGCAGCACCTGCTGCCAGTGCTGCTCCCTCAAGCGCGCCTGCAGGTGGTTCTAGTAATGGCCTACAGGGAATGGTGGGGGGATGCTAAGAACTAGTAATTAGTTATTAGTGGATTAGTAGATAGTATGGAGATTTTGGATCAGGAACACCAAGAAAGTTTTTCTCGTGGCATTATTTGGGCAATAACGGCTCTTCTTGCCGCTAACCAATTTTTTATTGGCGGTTTTTTGCCGCAGAAAAAAGGCCCTAGCTTGTGGGGAAGAGTGCAAGCAATGGTAGGTGTTCAAGGTGCTGCGGCCAAGCAAATTATGGCCACCAAAATGAATGCAGATGGCCGCACTACCACAATTTCCGCACAACCCACGATTACCGAGGTGCCTGCAGAGCCAAAAGGCAAAGACCCTGTGGAGGCTGCCAAAGTGGTAATGCTTGCCACAGGTACGCCATTCTATGCACCAGAAGGCATTAGTTTTGACGATGCTGAGGGGGCACTGGCTGCATGGCAGCCCTACGAAGACACCATTACCCTTAGCCCCGAGCTTCAAACACGGTGGGAGGCAATAGGGAGCACTATGACATGCGATTATTGCTGTGGTGGACCCACGCAAGTAACGCCCATTAACCGTTGCGGATGTCGGCATGCCAAGGCATACCGCAGTATTAGTAAGTATTTGTTGCAGCAGTACGGCGATAAGTATAGTAATGAAGAAATTCTCGGCGAGCTTCAGCGATGGAAAGGCGTATGGTACCCCAAAGGTGTAGTAGAGGATTATTTACTTGCCACCGGGCGGGGGAGTGTGTTGGGTCATGAGCCCCATGGGGGAAGTGGGGCAGATGGGAATCATGGAGTTACCTTATGATAATTACCATTCAGAAAAAAACATTATTCACTGCCGTAGCATTTGTTTTTATTATCGGCGGTATTTGGTTTCTTTCGCGCGGAAATCAAAGTAGCGCAACGCCCTATGCAGGGGTAAAGGGTGCAGATTTGCCTGCGGTAGTGGGGGAGGCGGGGTTAACGA
>CAYHRN010000063.1:0-4092 GCA_964359155.1 uncultured Gammaproteobacteria bacterium
GGCCTAATTCATCAATCTTAATTACCTTCACTGGAATTATTTGCCCCACCTGTACTACATCATGTACTTGGGCCACACGGAAATTGGCAAGCTCGGAAATATGCACCATACCTTCTTGCTTGGGCAAAATTTCCACAAAGGCACCAAAGTCTAAAATACGGGTCACGCGGCCTTGGAAAATTTCTCCTACTTCTACCTTGCGCGTAAGATTTTTAATCCACTCCATGGCTTTTTGAGCGCTCTCCATAGAGGCCGAGGTAATCATCACCAGGCCATCGTCTTCAATGTCAATGGTGGCTTTGGTTTCATCAATAATTTTGTTAATCATTTTACCCCCTGGCCCAATGACATCGCGGATTTTTTCTGGGTCAATGCGCAGAGTAAGAATGCGGGGCGCATAAGGAGAGAGTTCTTTGCGGGGTTCGGGTATGACGCCTTGTATCAGGTCCAGGATTTGTATACGCGCAGCCTTTGCTTTGGTTAATGTTTCGGCAATAATCGCGTCGGTAAGGCCCATGGTTTTGGTGTCCAACTGTATCGCGGTAATGCCTTTGCGCGTACCGGCCACTTTAAAGTCCATACCGCCTTCGGTATCTTCTAAATCTTGCAAATCCGTCAGCACTCTAAACTTGGTAATCTCGCCTTTGTTGTTGGATTCCGAAACTAATCCCATGGCAATGCCGGCAGCAGGTGCGGAAATAGGCACGCCGGCGTCCATCAAGGTTAAGCTAGAACCACATACCGAACCCATCGAAGAAGACCCGTTGCTCGAAAGCACTTCGCTTACCACCCGAATGGTATAAGGAAAAATATCTTTATTGGGCAAAAGTGGCATCATGGCTTTTTCTGCAAGCGCGCCATGGCCAATTTCACGCCGCCCAGGTACGCGCAACGGTTTTGCCTCACCCACAGAAAAGGGAGGAAAGTTATAATGGTGAAAGTATCGGCGTTTGCCACGTTCTTCCATGGTGTCTATGGTTTGCTCGTCGCTGGGCGCGCCCAAGGTAACCATGGAAAGCACTTGCGTTTCGCCACGGCCAAATAAGCCCGAGCCATGCGTGTGGGGGAACAAATTTACTTCGGCTTCAAGTGGGCGGATTTCATCAATGGCGCGGCCGTCTACCCGTTTTCCTGTTTCCAACATTACCCGGGCCACTTCTGCTTTTATCATTTCACCTGCCACGTCATGCGCATCGGAAAGTTTTTCTTTGGTCCAATTACTTTTGGTAAGTTCTTCTTCTAATGCTTTGAGCAGCATTGCCTTGGCGTTCGCGCGGTCTGCTTTGGCTTTAAGGGGAGTGGTAAAAAAGAATCGGGGTACAAGCGCACGTACCAGTTCTGCAACGGTGGTGTCAATGGCTTCTGCTTCAGGCCAGCTTTGTTTTACTGCACCTGCTTTTACTTGAATATCTTTAATAAATGCTACCACGGGCTTGGTGTGCTTTTTGCCAAACTCCATAGCCTGCAGCATGACCTCTTCGCTGATTTCTTTACCGCCGGCTTCAATCATAATTACGCTCTCACCGTTCCCGGCAAGGGTAAGGTCGAAGTCGCTTTTCGCCCTTGCCTCATAGCTGCCATTGGCCACCCATTCGCCATTTATGTGGCCTACGCGAATACCAGCAATGGGGCCATGCCACGGTACGTCGCTTATGGCGAGTGCGCAGGAAGCAGCAATTAACGAAACAATATCCGGGTCATTTTCATTGTCAAAAGAAAGCACGGTCAGCACCACTTGAATATCGTTGCGCATGCTCTGCGGAAATAGGGGCCGTATAGAGCGGTCGACCATGCGGCCTGTTAACACTGCTTCATCACTTGGCCTTCCTTCTTTTTTAATAAAGCGCGAGCCTTTAATGCGGCCTGCGGCGTAAAACCGCTCTTCGTAATCTACCATGAGGGGCAGAAAGTCTACGCCTTCTCGTTGGGAGTTGGTCATTACCACGGTGGTGAGCACCGAGGTTTGCCCATAGGTGACCACACAACTCCCATTGGTTTGTTGGGCTAATTTGCCCATGTCAACACTGAGCTTTTTTCCAGCCCAGTCCATCTCGAAGTGTTGCTGTTGCATAGTATTCTGCGTCATCGCAGACACTAACCACGCTGTCATCCTGAACGAAGTGAAGGATCTCTTAACCATGAATGAATTACAAAATATCTTGTTCGGCACTTCGCGTATCAGACACGCATAATGTTGTGCTCAACATTTGCTCCGACTCACGCCAGTCGCGTTCCGTAGGGTCTGCTACGCTAAGTACCTCACGCTATTTTGTAATTCAAAGATCTTTGCGATTCCTCGCTTGGCTCGGAATGACACATCCTAGGTTAGATATGCCCTGATGACGCTATTCTTTTAATTTATTAATTGCTTTTAGTGTACCCGACGCAGCGTATTACCACAACATTGACATATTATTATTATTATGGTAAATAATTTTTTGGTTACATGGTCACTCGTTCCCTTCTAGAAGGAGGTTTGCCGTGAAGCAGAAGTGTATCGTCCTGGTGAAGGGGGGTACGTGGGGGTCGGTGTCGGTGCAAGAAAACCACCGCGCTATCGATGATCTTGCCGGAAATTTGCAAAGGGAAACCAGGCGAGATCCTCGAACTCTACAAGACGTGCCGGTAGCGCGGGTGGAAGTGGCACAGAAGGTGGACCTTCCCGACAGGCTTGGGAGGGGAGGAGTCGACGTGGTGGTGTTCAATTCCCAGAGCGAGATCGCATTCGCGCGGGAATTGAATGCACGCCATCGCCAGGTCCAGATGGTCGTTCTCACGGGCTTGGTGCCGGATGGCGAGATCGTCATTCTGCCCAAGAGCTGTCTGAGCCAGGCCCGAGCAATCATCCTGGATCTCTAGCCGACCACCACGGCCCCCACCCCTATCGTCCACGAACGGCCGGTCGCTGGAGGGGAGACGCGACACGCGCGTTCCCCGCACCCCGCACCAAGTCTTGCTACAAAGGTCCTCACCGGGACTTGCGTAGTTTGGCTCGGTGCGGGGCATCTTTTTTAAAAACCAAAAACCCGCGTTACCGCGGGATTTGGACTCCTAATTCAGTCTAGGAAACTGGATTACCACCTTGATTTCATTATACTCATAGAAAGTAAAAAGCGGTAGGCGCAGGCTTTAGCCTGCGTACATATATTGAGCGCAAGCTAAAGCTTGCGGCTACCAAATTAAAATCCCTCTGCTTCCCCCTTTTCCAAAGGGGGAAATCTTGATCCTTCTCCCTTTAGCAAAGGGAGAAAAGAAGAGGGATTTTGTATTCGTGACCCTCTTCCTTTTTTCCTCTTATTTTGGTAAGCTAAATCAAAGCCTTATTAAGGGCATTTTTGTAATATTTATGCCAGAAGACAAAAAGAAACAACCAAGTTACCAAGCCCAAGACATTCAAGTGTTGGAAGGCCTCGAGCCCGTGCGTTTGCGCCCGGGCATGTATATTGGCGGCACGGGGCTGGAAGGCTTGCACCATTTGATTTGGGAAGTCATGGATAATAGCATTGACGAGGCCATGGCAGGTTTTTGTAATGATATTCATATTAGTTTACTGCCCGGCAACTTGGTACGTGTTATCGACAATGGCCGCGGTATCCCGGTTGATATGCATAAGCAGTATAAAAAATCGGCCCTCGAGCTGGTACTTACCAAACTCCATGCCGGTGGTAAGTTTGATAATCATATATATAAGGTAGCCGGTGGTTTGCATGGGGTGGGGGTAAGCGCAGTCAATGCATTGTCGACCCACTTAACCGCGCAAGTAAAACGCGATGGTAATTTGTATGAACAAGAGTTTAAGCGTGGGGTGCCCGTTTGTCCGGTTAAAAAAATAGGTAAGGCAACTGGTACCGGTACCACAATTACCTTTGAGCCCGATGCCACGATTTTTCCTGAAATTGCATTTAATAAAGCAATCATTATCGACCATATTCGCCATCACGCCTACCTTACGGCTGGCGTGCGTATGACATTTTCTGATGAGCGCGAAGCAGAGGTCACCCATTATGCATTTTACTTTGAAGGCGGTATTGCCAGCTATGTGCGCTACTTGAATGTCGACAGCAAGCCCTTACAAGAAGAAGTATTTGCGAT
>CAYHRN010000064.1:0-3874 GCA_964359155.1 uncultured Gammaproteobacteria bacterium
ACGCTCCGTATGTACCAGACATGTATCTTGATACACCAGCACGTTTACCTTTTCGTGTGTTGGTGTGAGCTGCAGAACAACCTCCCCCTCTTCCCTAAGGTAGTCGGGGTAGAGGTTGTGGCCGTATTCTCGCAGCCCGTTAAGAGCAAGGGCCGCGGTGCTGGGGTTGCGCATCGCGTATGCTGCCACGTGAACATCGAGGTACCACGTGGCCAACAAGTCCCCTGCGCCGCAGGTAGAGTCAAGCTTGGTTGCCTCCTTTAAGAGTGTCAGATACAGTTCGGGGTTTTGCGGGCCCACCTTTTGTGCCTGCGCCAGTACTTCTTGTGCCTCCAGAGCATTGATTGCTTTCTGGAGGGCCTCGCCCATTTCGCCTGCGCTTTGGAAGCGATCTGCAGGTTTGTGGGCAAGCGCACGCATCACCACGTGGTTCAGGGCTTGGGGAATGCCCTTAAGAAGCGCGGCAAGTGCGGGTGGCGTTTGAGTGAGTTTACGGGTCAGGAAAAGCCCGAGATTTTCTCCTGGACCCGGGATTATCGGCAGGCGGCCGGTGAGCATCGTGTAGAGCATGACACCTACACTAAACAAATCACTGCGACCATCAATGGTGCCACCAGTGATCTGTTCGGGTGCCATATAGGTGGGCGTGCCGGCACCTTGTTCTAGGACTATGCCTACCATGGCGGTCAGCCCGAAGTCGATGAGTACTGGCTGACCATTGGGTAGGAGGATGTTGGCAGGTTTGATGTCACAGTGCACCGCTTTGTGGCGGTGTGCCTCGCCCAGCGCTTCCAGGATGCACTGTGTCAACTGCAGGATTTCTTTTTTTGAAAATGACCGGCTCCCGAGTGCCTGGTCGAGCTGCTGCCCCTCCACATAGTCCATCACCAGTGCGCATTGGCCCGGCCGCACTCCTACCGTACGCCAATCCGATGGGACTGTAGTAATGTCCAACACTTCGTGCACTGTCACGATGCTTGAGTGGTGGAGTTGAGCCGTCACGCGAGCTTCTGCGATAAGTCGCTTGCGTTTGGTTTCATCCATAAGACCCAGTGGTACCTTGATTACCACGAGGCGTTGAAGACTGCTATCAAATGCCAGGAAGGTGGCACCACATCCACCCCGCCCTAAGAGTCTCCCGAACTTATACTTTTCAAACCCAATCAGGAGCGAGGTCTGAGTTACAGCTTCGCCCGTCGGCGGATTTTTGGTAGTTTCTCCAAACTTAAAAGAGATACTTTTACTGAAACACGCGACCCCCTCCACCGTGGAGGGTGAATTCGCATCAACATGCGGTTTCATGGCGCCCTCCTTGGAGGAAGAGGTGAAGAGATGTCAAAGAGCCACACCTATGTCATTCCGAGTGAAACGAGGAATCGCTTAACGTCTGTTGAAGAGATCCCTCGACTTCGCTCAGGATGACACTATTATATATTATTGCTTCTCAAATACCACAATTTCCCGCAGCACGGTTTGGCCGGGGCGTTGGTAGAGAATGGAACGAATTTCACCCTCACCCTGCCCTCTCCCCTCGAGGGAGAGGGTTTGGGGTGAGGGGGTACCTTGCAAGAGAGGAATAATACTAAAGCCGAGGGCGGCAAGATGGGGCAGTACGTGCTCGGAAGTTTTCAGGGCTTCTAGTTTTCCCTGAAATGCAGGAAAAATAAACACCACGCGGCCACCAGGTTTTAAAATTTTTGCAAATTCACCAAATGCGGCAAGGTACAAATTCGCCAAGTCGCGGATGATCACGTTCATTTGAGTTTTGGAATTGAAGGGAAGCTGGAGTGGGCCCAGCGATGGTTCCGTAACCACGGCGTCCACCCGCATATTCGTGGTGGAAAGTTTACGCACATTACAGGGAAGGATTTTGATTACTCCCTCTCCCCTTGCGGGAGAGGGTTGTGGTGAGGGGGTACTTTGCCGCATCCACTGGATATTTTCTTTCGCGCGGGCTACCGCTTCTTCGGAAATGTCAGTGCCTACCACATTTTTGTAGCCCATACTCAATGCTTCCATAAGCACCGTGCCGCTGCCGCAAAAGGGGTCAAGAATTGTGGCGTCGGGTTGTGCCTGGGCAAGATTTATCATCACGCGCGCCAATTGCACGGGCAACATGCCTTCGCCGATGCTGCGTTGTGGTTTGCCAAATTCACGCGCGCCAAAACTTTCTACGTCGGGGACTCCCAATGTACGGCCTATCATAATGGAACCCTCACCCGCGTCTTCGGCGCGGCCTCTCCCGTGAAGGGAGAGGCGAGGAGAAGAGGCCTTGTCTCCCCTCTTTTCCCTCTCCCCTTGCGGGAGAGGGTTCAGCCCAGTAGGTGATGTTGGTACATCAGGTGAGGGGTTACCTTTTAAAAATACAAATTCTGCACCCGCATCGAGCAAATGGTTTTTTTGCACGATCACACTCGAAAGCACCTGTTCTTTACTTTCTACCCAGCGGGAACTTACCCCCTGCTCTTTCAGCTGCTTTTTAAGGCTGAGCGCAAATTCTTTGGGGATAAGGTCTTTAGGTTTGCTATAAAAACTAAACCCAAAGTGTACTTTATTTTTGTGCGCAGTAGATTTCAATACTTCTATAAAGCTTCCTTCTTTAATAATCTCTCCTGCCTTTACCACCCCGCCCATGCCGGCAACAAGCCCCGGCACGTCGAGCGGTTCTTGTGTTTCAATAATGATATATTCGCTCCCCTGCTCTACAATATCTAAACTGCCAAGCACTGCGTGCAGTTCGGCTAAAGAAAGTTGTGGATTCCTGCCTAAAATGAAGAAGTAACGCATATATTGACACACTACCACAAAACTGTTTGAATGCAAATGCTTTCGCAAGGCTGCATTCACCCCTCAATTAGGACACCCATGATATATTACATTGATACTACTCCCTCCGCCCTTGCAACTGCAAGGGCGTTTTGATATCCCAATATTTTCCTTGGCTTGTGATTAATGAGCACCACTGCGCGATCTACGGCTGTTTGGGTCACATGGGCAAAATTTGTTCCCTTGGGAAAATATCTTCTGATCATCTTGTTCGCATTCTCGACCCCGCCTTTCTGCCACGAAGCGTAGGGATCACAAAAGAAGGCAGAAGCTTCTAAAAGATGATGCGCTCGGTTTTCTATCCCATTATCAAATGTCCAACTCATCACCTTCATTCCTCGCACCATTCCTTGGAGCGTATGCGCATAGCGCACGGGTGCCAAGGAAATGACTTTCGTCGCACGGAGCAAGCGACTTTTTCGCTCAAGAGCCACCGCAAGTGCCCCACTGCCGCGCTTCCCGGACACGACCGCATCTCCCTCCCAATGACCTACTTCTTTGCGGTCGAGAACCCTCTGGGGCCGCTCTGCGATTGATACTCTGTCAGGGATCATGGTTCTTCCCTTCGACGCGGTTCTTTTCTTTTTTCGATACCGCTTACTGTACAAAAGATGGCAGTAGCGTTGTCCTTCCACAGAATACAACCATGCGTAGATTGCGGTCTTGGAGGCATAGAAGGGTTTCTTCTTCTCGCGCATGCTACCACTAATCTCATCAGGGTTCCAATGGTGCTTGAGTCCCCGAATGATGTAATTTCTCAACCTCGTCTCGTTGTTAATCGCCCGCCATTGGTAGCGACGATACTTTAAGCGTCGGTGTGCTTTGATTTCAGCCTTTAAGGGATCATATATTCCTTTCACGCTGTTAGCCCGTACCTCGTACGAGATGGTATTGGGGCTTCGATGCAGGGCACGGGCAATATCGCGGAAGGAATACTTTTTTCTTAAGAGAATACTGATTTCTTCTCGTTCTGCGTGAGTAAGTTTTGTTGCGTTTTTCATATGGGACACTCTAGCACAGAGTGTCCTAATTCATTACGGAATGAACG
>CAYHRN010000065.1:0-3846 GCA_964359155.1 uncultured Gammaproteobacteria bacterium
GGTAGTATGAAATTAATTCAAGAGAGAGTGTCCTAATTGAGGGGTGAATTCAGGCTCAGAATTCCATTTATTTATTAACACAAAATTATTAAAAATGCAAGAGGGCCGCTCGGGGTATCCCCGCGAACAACCAAGGTCGGCGACCCCATGTCATTCCCGTGAAAACGGGAATCCAGGTTAATTCGGGCCTAGATTCCCGCCTTCGCGGGAATGACAAAAAAATAAATCCCCTCATTCAGCAGCATCTATGGCCAAGCCACGAACCTACTGGTTCGCCTACTGGGCTGCTTCCCCCTTTTCCAAAGGGGGAACACAAGGGGGATTTTCTTCTTTTAAATATTTAAGAATCTCGGATTTCCTGCTAAAAAAACAGTATCCCTTTACTCCAGGATTTGCGTGAGTACATGTTCGCACGAGGACCTGTCTGAGGCAGGCCGCAATGCGCCGGCCTTAGCGGTCGACTCAAGAGGCGCGAGGCTGGTCCTCCGAAGCGTATTCGCGAAGGAGGAGCCGAGTTCCGCAGAAGAACATGTGCTCACGCAAATCCTGCGCCCTCACGCCTCATTACGCGCAAACTGCCCAGAATTTTTTGACCTACGCCACATGAAGTAAAAAAACCAAAGCGCAAGGAAAAAATAGACAATGTTTTCTGAAAAACCAATGGCAGCATACTGCCAATTCACCGCCGTGCTCGTAAGCGCCGCCCGTGCGGCCTCAAAGGTGTACGTAGGTGGTAATGCATAGGCAAGCCACTGCAATGCAGGAGGTAATACGGTGACCGGAAAAAACACCGCAGTAAGTGGCTGAAATATCCAAATCAACCCCCAGGTAAGTGCTTGTAACCGTTTCCCAAAAGTAAATACGATACCAAGAATAATAAGCCCTGCAGTCCAACCAAATATCATCAAATTGAAAAAAAAGATGGCAAGATTCAAAAACCCTAACTTGGTAAGGTCTACCCCAAACCACCACCATGCCATAAGCGCACAAGGAATAAATAACGCCGCAGTGACCACTACCCCACTGGCCATATGCGCCACTAAATACTCACCCATGGAAAGCGGGGCAATAAAAAGATTACTCAAGTTGCGCGACCAGATATTCCACATGGTATTTACCGCAATAGCATATTGACTTACGGTAATAATAATCCATAATAAAAGCCCCAAAAATAAATACTCGGCCTGTGGCCCCTGCACCACGCTATGAAGGAAATTATTCATGTAGCCAAATAATACTACGGCCACAAATGAACCAAAAAATAAGTCCATGAAAATTTCCAAGGAACGCTTGTTAATGTAGAGCTGCTGCAAGAGCACTGCCCTGATGCGATAGAGTTTCATACTTATGCTTGATTTTTCCTCGCCATCTCTAAAAAGAAGTCAGTAAGGTGCTTACCCACTTGCACATCATCCAAATGTAATTCGGAGGCAGCTACACGTTGGGCAATCGCTTGTGGGGTGTCGTGCGCGATTATTTTGCCCTTATCCAAAAAAATCACCTCATCGCATACCCGCGCCACTTCATGCATATTATGGCTGGTATACAAAATAGAAAGGTTGCGGCTCTCGCGTAAATGCTCAATAAGACTAAGTGTTTTGTCGGCAATATCCGGGTCTAAACTGGCGGTAGGTTCATCCATCAAAATAAGCTCGGGATCATTTAAAAGCGACTTGGCAAGGTTTACGCGCGTGCGTTGGCCTGCCGAAAGGTACATATACTTAGTATGCAATAGTTCGGGAATTTGAAAATAGTCTAAAAGATCAGTGATCTTTTTTTTAAGATGTGCAACACCGTACAACCCCCCAAACACCAATAAATTTTCCTGGACAGATATACGGTCTTGCAAACTATTATACGAAGACACAAAGTTAATGCGCTGTAACGATTCTTCGGAGTATTTAGTAAAATCTTTCCCAAAATAAGTAATCGTCCCTCCATTGTGCAAGGTAATGCCCAACAACATGTGGATGGTAGTGGTTTTGCCCGCGCCATTAGGGCCAAGAAGGCCTACTACTTTGCCTTTTGGCACTGCAAATGAAATACAGTCTACGGCGCGAAAAGCGCCATAGGTTTTGACTAAGTTCTGTACCTCGAGAACGGATTCGGGCATACGATTCTATGTCATCCCGATGAAAATCGGGATCCAGATTAATACGTATCTGGATTCCGGCTTTCGCCGGAATGACATCCTAAAAAATTACACCTCTAAATCAATGGTTTCGTCGATACGGATTTGTTCAATAAATTCTGGCATATGCGACACCATAATAAGCGCACCTTGGTATTCATGAAGCGCCTGAGCAAGAACGGGTAAATGACGAAAATTAATATGGTTGGTGGGCTCATCCAGTATCAGTAATCCTGGCTTGAGCAACACAAGGCGCGCAAACGACAATAACCCTTTTTGCCCTTCGGATAGCCCGCCCACAGGGCTTGCAAGAAGCTTACCGTCGAGTAAAAAACTTGCTGCCGTGGCGCGCAATTCATGCTCGTCGTACTTAGCCATAGCTGCCTTTAATACATCAAATGCAGTTTGATCAAAGGGTAAGTTACTAAAATCTTGTTTATAATACCCCACGGTAACTTGAGGGCCCACCTTGGCATGCTTAGCCGTACGAGTTGCAAGTGCTTCAAGAAGAGTGCTTTTCCCAATACCATTGGGGCCCGTAACAAGTACATGGGTATTGCGCCGTACCGTAAGCACCAGGGGCCTTTCTACGGGCACATGATTTTTCAGGGCGCTTACCGCCGTGAAATCTACCACCTTGCCATCAAAGTGAATATCAAATTCTTGTGCAGGTAGACTGAAACCGCGAATGGTTTTATCTTCACGGCGTACCTCCACCATACTTTCTTCTGCCTCTTCCGCTGCCTCGCGCATACGCTTGGCCACGCCACGCAGTTTACCGCCCTTATGCGCAAACACTTCGGCCTGGGCACGCTTTTCTTTAATTTGGGCCTCCATACGCGCATTCTGGGCGTTTTCGCGTTCAATACGATCTTTAATTTCCTGCACGACATCGGTATAGTTGCCGGTATACTGCTCTACTTTTTTGCTAAACGCATCCAAGTACAACACCCCATCGGTAAACGCATTTAAAAAGTCGGCATCATGTGAAATCACCAAACACGTTTTTTCATACATCATTAAAAATCCTGTGAGGTGTTCGATGCCATACGCATCTAAATTGTTGGTAGGCTCATCGAGCAACAAAATATCGGGGTTTTGAATAAGCGCATGCGCTAACAGCAACCTTGCTTGTTGCCCACCGGAGCAACCTTTCAGTTTTCTGTCGAGCGGTAATGAAAGATGCACAATATCAAACACGTCCGCAATTAATTTATCAAGATTAAACTTTTTTTCATTAAACGCGGTGGCAAAATATTCTCGTAGTGAAAACGCCAACGCTTCGCGCGGCATCACTTGACGCGCAATACCAATAGAGGCGTTGGGGGGGGTGATAAAAATATCGCCGCTTTGTGGCTTGAGTTCGCCCGTAATAAGTTTAAAAATAGTGCTTTTGCCTGCCCCATTTTGGCCCATCACGGTAATGCGGCTTCCCGCGCGCACACTAAAACTAGCCTCATCCAATAATTTATGGTGTTGCTCATACTCAAAACTTACATTGGCAAATCTTAGAACGACATTGTCATTGGGCATAGGTGTAAACGAAAAAAGCCTTATGACCCTACGGGTCACCACCCGTAGGGTGGCGGTTAAAAACCCTTATGATCACAGGCTATAATATTCTCCATGCCATTCCAATTAGTAGTGTGCACCGCGGGCCCGAAGGGATTCGAACCCTCGATCTTCTCCGTGACAGGGAGACGTGTTAACCGGGC
>CAYHRN010000066.1:0-3729 GCA_964359155.1 uncultured Gammaproteobacteria bacterium
CAAATTGCGGAAGCTGTAAAAGCCACCGGTATAGAGGAAAATAAAATTTCTGCCCGTAAAGGCGGTGGAATTGCCAAACATGCACGGCAAGAACTTGAAGCAACAACAGGCACGCGCGTGATAACAAGGGAAAACTACCTTGCACCCTCGCGCCCCACCAAACGTTTAAAAAAATAGTAACCTCTTACTTAAGAGTCTTTTTAATGGTCAGCACAAAAAGAATAATCAAAACAAGCGCAGCGCCCCCCATGCCAAGCCAAGGCAGCCAGGCGTACTTTTCTGTAACTCTGCTTTCTTGCGCATCACATACATCGCCTAATGTATCACCATCGTTATCTTCTTGATACCGATTGGGGCTGTTGGGGCAATTATCAAGGATGTTGATAAGCCCATCGCGATCAAAATCGTCGCACGCGTCCCCTCGCCCATTACCATCTACATCTTGTTGATTGGCATTGGTTACTTCAACACAATTATCATGAATATCCGGCACGCCGTCGCGGTCGGTATCGGCAATAACGTAAAGGGGGTTTGGTAGCGCAGTAAAAGATGCTATGCGGCGCACTCCTTCATTGTTCTCTAAATTGCCTCCTTCACCAACACGCTGCCGTAGAGAGCGGTCGGCATCGAAATACATACGGTAGGTATGGGCTGGTTGCGCAAGAAACCGCACCCAAGAGCCTGCGATTTTTTGCGCATCATCCACCAAAGTAAGCTCGGCAATGCGTAAAGGCTGCGCATAGGTAAGAGAGATTAACCATTCAGCAGCAGTGGTTTTGGGAAATTGCGTTACCAGCCCCTCCATACGCGAACGCGCCACGACAATCTTTTGCCCCGCAACAGTTGTCGCCCTTACTTCAATGAACCGCGGTAAGGCAACGTGGGGTGCTAAGGCGAGCACCAAACTTGTCGAGGTAACGGGTACACTCGCACGCAAGGTAATATCAACTCTCCCCTCCCCTGTTTCAGGAAGATCAAAATCATATGATGTTTCAGAATTACTGTCCGTAAGTGGGGGCACTACATCACCATGTACATACGCACCAAAACCTACGGAATTTTTTTGTTGACGCACCACTACGGGCTGAAGTATAGTAGTTGCTTCATCGAGTATTGCAACATCATAAGGTCGCTCAAGGCCACCCTGCAGAGGAACTTCAAGAACGGTGGGGACATTATACGAAGAGGTGATGTCTTGATACTGACGAAACGTTTTAATTACTTCGTCGGCTGTTTGCGCGTACACCCCAAAAGCACTGCCTACAACGCTCAACAGAACCGCGAGAGCTGCAAAATATACTCTCATACTTTTATTCTTTTCTTTTTATAAACACCGTGCTCATGAGCAGCGCACCAATCAGGAAAAACGTAATAATCTTTCCTGTGAGCGCCATATGCCATACCTCTACCAAAAGTAATCGCCCAATCACCAATGCGACCAGCACACTTCCATAGGTACGTACGGTACCTTGGGCATTCAGCTTGCCATACACATAAAAACCAAGGCCTACCATGGTATACATTACCAAGGCAATCATACTTGCCATGTCTTGGCTTTGAAGACCCGCATGCAGTGCAAGCCACAGAAGTGCATACGCAAAAGCAGAACCAAGAATAGCGTGGAATACCCCTTCATATGACGAAGAAGTATGCTCTGGTTTTGGCACCAGCGCAAAAAAGGCACCAAGTCCTAACAAGGTGAGCGCCATCACGGCAAGTACAAAAAAATCTTGATGCAAAACACCTTTCGCCCATGAAGAAGCTACCAAACTTTCCAAAGACAATACTACCGGCACGGCCATTAAAAAACTGGTGCGCGAAGCAGCCATACGATCACGCAGCACCGCGTAGACCAACAACACAAGAAACGTAGCTTCCAGGGCAAAAGCAAATGTGAGCGTTGCGCCAGAAAGTTCGGCCGATGTGGCAGCCCCCAACAGCGCAACACCTACACCGCCGTATACCAAAAATGGTGCACGCCGCCGCGTAAGGTGGGTAATAAGAAAAGCGCCGACTCCAAATACCACCATCCAGGCGGCAAGAATAAGGCTTTGCCATTCCTTGGGTGCCATGGTCATAATCCAGGCGAGCACAAACATACCATTGCCTGAGGCCGTATACAAATCCGGCAACACTTCCTTGCCTTGATCTTTCCCTCGTACAATACCAATACTATTGGTAATAAAGAATACCAACGCAAACGCATACGAAAGCAATAAAAGTATTTGTTGGGTGCCATGGAGCACACCCAAAAAGTGCGGCATGCTATACAAACTCACCACCAGAAGGGCCGCAAAGGTAAGCACACGCCACCCCGTAAGCGCCACTACCCATACCACACCCATAGTTACCACCAAAAGATATACAAACAAACCTACATAGTCGGTAGGGGGTGCATTAGTAAGCAAAGGCGCTACCCCTGCCAAAATAATACTCAATAATGCCACGGAACGCGCACGATACTGCACACTCGCCAACGCCACCAAGGCCGTACTTAAGAACATTACCACAAGCACGCTAAAGGGGGTGAAGAATCCATACATCGCGCGTGCGGCAAATAAGGTAAGGAGAATAATCGTAGACCCTAATACCAAGAACACGCCCCCTTGTTGCACATACCGCCGCATGCGCCACCACCCAAAAAGAAGAATAGCAACACCGGCACCTATGCCCAAGGCAATACGCCCCATGGGCCCAATCCAATTATTCAAAAATGCATAGCTTGCCAGCCATCCAAAACCCACGAGGATCAAAAGCGCTCCCACTTTAAGTGGCCAATCAATCCTAAGCCATGAAAAAAAACTATCGAGCCAACTAGGGCCTACGGGCGCCTGGGCAATAGGTTGTTGATCTTGCGACATAAAACCCTCTTGCATGTTCACGGGCGACAGTCGAGGACTTTCCGTGCCGCGTAATTCCTCAAGTTTCTTCACACGGGCTTCTACGGCCGAAAGCCGTGCCGCAAGTACCTCGCCGATAGTAGGCATAGATTTTGTATTATGGTGCTACGTATACAGGTAAAAGTATAGCATAGTTTATGCTATCGTATCCTTTTTGATCATCTTAACGATTTCGGGAAACTTTGATATTTTAAAATGTCCTCCCTTACTTTTATAGATAATTATCTTTGCATGGGGTAGTTTCTGGCGATACTTTTCCGCATGGGCAACGGGCACCACATCATCGTCGTGCGAAAACAACAAGGTAAGGCGTGGACAATTTTTCTTCAGCAACGACAAATCGGATTCCAGCTTGAACCCGCCCACCAAATCGTCGCCAGGCAAACTATTATCAAATGGCGGACACACTAAATATACTGCCAATATCTTCTTGGGAAAGATATGTTCCGATAAATACTTTGCCAGAAAAATTCCACCCAAGGATTGGCCAATAAGAATGGGGCTATTGTTGAGGTAAGGGATATACCGTTCAAAAAGAATCTTCCAATCGCTATACCTTGCATGATCTTGCAATGGCATACGCGGTCGTATGATTTCAAAGTTCTTGCCTAATTTTTTATCCAAGTAACCATCACTCCATTGTAGTTTTTTCTCAATAGAAATTTTTCGCGTCTTTAAAAACTGCACATAATCCTTGTGGCTCTTAAACGTCATGCCGCCATGGACTAACAATATCTGAATTTTTTCCTTCATACATGTAGGATTACGGGCATATTGTATCTTGAAATTTATTTCCTATACACGTTGTGCAACCACCACTTTTTAAACA
>CAYHRN010000067.1:0-3672 GCA_964359155.1 uncultured Gammaproteobacteria bacterium
AAGCGTTGTATCGCCTCGTTGATAGCTCGGTTGACAGTGAAGAACACCTCACCAGTTATCTTGTGCCGCCAGAATGCGGTGGTGTCGTCCTTACGTTTCACCACCCAGAACCAAGCATCACGAACCTGAACTCCCACTGCCTCCCAGGGATCGGTGAACTCAATACCACGCTCCCCATAGTCCTTTCCGCTGATCGTGCCGTGAGCTTGCTTCTTGCCACCCTCCACATCAGTGATTGTCTCGATGGTCATGCGAGTAGCAACACAAACCCACGAACCCAACGGTGCCTCTGGGCCCTTGAACTCAAAGAGTGGCATAGCCACCTCCTTTAACACATGCCACGGCTTGACAAAGATACATCCGAATTATGTATACCAAGGGAATGGGGGTTCGGTCAACCATACCAAAAGGGAGGGTAAAAGGCCCTTCCTTTCCCCCTATTGAGATTACAAAAATAGCATCTTATGAACCACGGGCCTTATTCTGAAAGAGCTGGATTATAAACAACAACTGGCAAGGATTCTCTTTAAGATCCACTAATATCAAATTTTGCAGGACGCCATGCTCTTCCAACTCTTCCGTTCTTTTGTAAAGATATAGTCATCAAGCCAGAGGAAATCATTCTCGAAGTTAATGGCTTCTGTTTTCCAGGTGCTCCAGATGGTAGCCTTCATGCGCCTTAGAAGGGGTACTGCGGAGTTGGGAACTTTCCTTTGGAGATATTCTACGACATACGCAGCATCGCCCTTGCAATGCGTGGTAAGCCAATAGCATGCGCAATGAGTAGTTACAAAGGCAAGAAACTCCTCTAACCCTTGAGCAGGCTTACCGTCTTTTTGCAGCAAGACCCCGTCGATGTCGAGGTATATGGTTTTTATTGCTTATATCATTCAGTAGTTTTTACTAACTCCCCAAAATTCTTAGGTTTATATCTATCCCATTCTTCTTGCTTCACATACAACATGTGGTAGGTCATCTTTTTCTGCCGTGCATTTGCATCGGCACACCACTGCTTTAATCGTTCCATTTTTAATGGATCATCTAAATCCTCCCGTCCCTTTGTTTCAACAATGTAAATAGTTCTGCTATGTATCTTTACGAAAAAATCTGGATAGTAGTACGAAATGGAACCATCGGCATTTTTGTAATCTATCTTAAAATGTACTTCGTAGTAGTTTTTTGCGAATGAAATAATATCATCACATTTTTCCAGGAAACTAGCGAATTCTAGCTCAAAGTCGCTATCACCCACAATCTTGTTAAACAAGCTCTTGTGGGGCAGAAAATACTTTCGGTCATTAACCACAAATGGTCTACTATCGCTTACTTTGATGTAATTTTTTACCTCGGTATCGCCCACATCCTTTACTGTGAGATGATTAATTTCTTTTTTGAATGTTTCGATGATTGTTTTTTGTGCCTCAGTTTCGGATAGATTTTGCAACACATTCAAATCTTCTAATTCAACGGAATTCTCAAAAAGATGATCTCTTACAAATTCTTTCAATTTGCCAAACAAGATATCGTAGCATCCAAAGAGGCGAAGCTCTTGCATGATTTTTTGAGCAAACCATCCAAGGGCGCTTTGGTAATTAGGTTGAATATTGGTCTCAAGGGTTGTACGGTGATGCTCTTTGTCTTCTACCACCGTTCTGAATACAATTTCCTTCTTTTGCTCTTCACTAAACTCCCGAAGAGTAATTCTTTTGTGCTTAAATGTACTCACATCTAAATCCACAAGATTTTTATATTCTCTCTGTATGCGAGGAGTAAGTATAGGGAGCTCAATATCGAGTGTAGGGATATCTTTCTTGACGTTCTGGCGGTCTACCTCAATCACCAGCGGCGTAATAGGGCCCACCTCAATGCCCATTTTGCGCTTTTCCAGTTCAACACCCTCTGCTTTAATCGATTCCACGAACTCCATAAATGCAGGCGTCCCTATGACGCTTACATATTCTTCTATATCGTTATTACCAAAAAACATTCGCCGTAAGCCTCGGCCCAGTGTTTGTTCTGGCAAAATGTTGGACTGCGCAGTATAGGCTCGAAGCCCCACGATGGTGGTTACATTTCTTACATCCCAACCTTCTTTCAACATCAGTACCGAAACAATAACCTTAAATGGGCTTTCCATGCTATCAATGGTATTGGCTTGCTCACGCAATGTTCGTAACTCCGTTTCATCCTTGCCCTTGATGGTTTCTGAGATATCACCACTTTTATTAGTATGAATGGTGAGTACCGCTCCTTTTAAATCTGCGTAGGTAGTTTCCAAATAACTTGCTACATCGTCACAGTTGGTAGTATCGTCGGTCATCACAAAAAGTATTGCCTTCTTCCCTGTTGTTTCTAAATTCTTATACGCCTTTCTCCATTCTTCAACCCCTAGTTGAATAAAATCTTCATATTTCTCGGTAAACAAAGAGCTTTGTTTTTCTATTAGCTTCGCCCTGCTTGCTTCGTCAGGAAGCACGGGATTTTTCACCACTCTTTGGTGGATTGCTTCCACCAGGGGGTAATCAGAAACCGTTTGCACAAATATGGCTCCATTGTTGTGTTTAGGTGTCGCCGTTACATCAATTTGAAGCGCCAACTTTTTACCTTTCTGTAACAGTTTGTGGTGAATATCTTGAATGGATTTAAACCATGCCAGTTTATCATCATGGATGTGGTGCGCTTCATCATTAATCACCACTAGTTCATTGATATCACGGATAATAGCACCCAGGTCTACCTTAGATTCATTGGTTTTACTAACTGGCTTATTCCCCAAGAAATAATCCGATGTGTCCTCATCTTGAGAACTCGTTTCTTTTACATCACCTTCAAAAACTCTGTGGATATTGGTAAGGAAGATATTCCCGGTATTAGATATCGTTCTTACCTCATCCTGTACATGCAGTGTTACTTGAAAATCATCCTGCCAATTCTGCCCCTCATACCCATTATCAGGCAAGATGGGGTCTTCATAAAATATTTTCAGTCCTGCAAAATCAGTTTTAATGCGTTCCAATACAATGATATTGGGAGTTATTACAAGAAAGTTGCGCGCGAGTCCAGAATTGTGCTCGTACATTTTGTGGAAGTATGCCCAGGCAAGGATTAAGCTCATCACCTTTGTCTTGCCGCTTCCAGTGGCCATCTTAATAACAAAACGCAGCCAATCTTCCGTAAACATATTGGGGCTCACGCGCCCAAGTTTATCGTACTTAATCAGGTCGTATTTACTCTCCACTCCCGCAACATCGTAAAGCCAAATGATAGTTTCTGCTGCCTCTCTTTGAGCAAAGTAATATTTAAATGGCACTGCAACCCCCTTAGAATCAAGCGTGGTATGTTCCGTCTTAAACCACCAGTTGAGTAATGCCTTACTTGTGGCACTTGCGCCTGCATAGTTATTTTCTCTCCATTGTTTCACTTCTTCACGCAAGGCAGGCACAAAAGGAGGTAGCAGCTTTTCATACCCCTGTTCTCTTAAATCCTCATCAGCAGGAAACCACCGAATATTCGGATCGAGGATTTTGTACGGATCTCTTGGAAAATCTTTGTGGAGGGCCATATTTACACTATTATTTTTCCTTGCTTTGGCATTTTTCTAAAATTTTTATGGCCATTTGTTCGGAATCTGAACTCACATTATTTCTCTTTCTAAATTCAATGATAAAATAC
>CAYHRN010000068.1:0-3473 GCA_964359155.1 uncultured Gammaproteobacteria bacterium
TGGGGTTTTTTGGGGTTTGGGGGGGGGGATACATAGGTATACTTGAGGAAATACAACGGTTGTATCCCAACGTGACGGAACGTGACATTTTCCCGAATGCATTTCAAGGCTGTCGAGATGTTCGTTTATCACGTGGATGTTCCGGGTTGCTGCTTTATCGTGTCGTCTGGTGAACTCGATGAAGGGGCAGCCCCCCGACTCGAGCACCGCAAAACTCCTCGGTTTTCCAGTTTCGCCACGTCGAAGCTGATTAGATAACGGTCTACAGTCGTCTACCGCAATCAAACGGCGACGCAACAAAAGGACAGATGCACTTCATCTGTCCTTTTTGCTTTTCCTGTAGAGAGAACTTACCTTAAATAGTTACTTTTGGGATTTGTACTGAAGTAACTCCCCCTGACCCCCTCTTATGCTAAGAGGGGGAAATTGGGAAATTTTCTACCAGCCACGAGGCAGTATCATCTATAAGCTTTGGTGCGGGAAAAAGTAGGATTAGGGTGAATAAAAAAAGAACCCCGGCCTAGGTCGGGGTTCTTTTTTGCTTAATTCTGAGCAGGAGTAGAGGGCTTTGGTGGCTCAGAAGGCATAGGAGGCTCCATTCTAAAATTTGTCATAGTAGTTTACTGTTTCAATGAATAACTACCGCCGGTCGACGAGTTCAGCGATGATTTATCATATCACAGCTTGGCATAATAAGCAAATGCTATTTTTTGCTCCCGCGAGGGAACAACCTCGATCTCAGGCTTCGCCCGATCATCCGATCGGGCGCCCGGTGTTCATCACAGGGCGGAGGGAGGTATTGTTTATATTTCATCGCATTCTGCTCCCACGAGGAATTGAACCTCGATCTCAGGCTTCGGAGGCTTGCGCTCTATCCGTTGAGCTATGGGAGCATGTTAAGTTCTTTTAGACTATCTCGAATTTGTTGTTTCAGCAAACGCCTTCCTTCTGTAGTTTTCAAGAATCGTTCTCGTCGCTCAGCGTCCGATCTTAGTAAGTAGCATTCGTAAAGAATGAGCTTAAAGGGTCGTTGATGTTTAGTTGCCTCTACTTTTCCTTGGGTATGTTCTGTGAGGCGTTGCCGTAGATTATTGCTTGACCCCTTATACAGATCACCATTTTTTAAAAGTAATATATAGGTATAATACATAGCTACTTCGCCCCGTCATCCGACGGGGCGCCCGGTGTTTATCACCGGGCGGAGGGAGGCATTCTATCCGTTGAACTACGGGAGCGTGTCACCAATGTATATTGGTGGTAGTCGCAGACTTTAGTCTGCGCTCACTAAGGTTCGCAAGCTGAAGCTTGCGCCTACCATGAGATCTATTTTTTTAGTAGCTTCAGCACCTGTTTTATTTTCTCCTCTGGCGATGCGGTAGGCGCAACCTTTAGGTTGCGGAGCGCACCTTGAATTTCGTCCGTAGAATACCCTAATCGTTTGAGTGCCTCTTCAATATCGGGATCTTGAGATGCATGGGACGCTACCTTTTTAGTGTGAGTCAGTTTTGGTTTGAGCTCTAAGATAATTTTTCCTGCAGTTTTGGTGCCAAGGCGGGGAATAGCACTTAAAAAACCTATATTATCGGTAGTAATGGCATTTTTAATGTCGGCAATCGGGGCGTGGCCAATAATTTTTTGTGCCGAGCGAGGCCCCACACCCTGCACTTCAATAAGCATGAAGAAAAATTCTAAATCTTCTGGCGCGCTAAAGCCATACAGCTCGCGGCGTTCTTCGTATACATATTCAAAGGTATAAAATTGCGCCGGTTTCCCCAGCTCCGCAGTTTCCAGTTGATGTGGCGCCAAAAAAATTTGGTATCCCACGCCATCGTGCTCCAGGATGATAAAATTGGTGCTTTTGTAGAGAATGGTGCCACGAAGAAAGGCGAGCATGCTACTTTTTTATTTTTTTTACCCGCGACACCCTCATCAACCCGCCGCACGGGACAATTTCGATTCCTTTTTTCTCAAGCTCGTCTAGGAGTAAATTTAAGCCAATGGAGTCAGAAGACATATGCCCTGCAATAATGGCATTGATATGGGCTTTTTCTGCTTCTTTTTTATGCTCTTCACTCATGTGCATGCCAATCACCGTGCCTACTCCTGAAGCGGCCATGACTTCGTACATTTTAGCACTGCCTTCCGTACCACCCGTAACTTCCGTAATGGCAATTTTCCCGACACGTCGGTGGGGTGACCCTGAGAAAATTTTAGGGCCGGTCCCCCGACGCTCGGCTTCTTGATATTCGGGAATAGTTTGGAAAAATTCCATAAGCTCACTCACATATTCAAACGTATGCTTGGCAATTTCCTTCTTTAAGAAGTCTGCTACCAAGTTGTCGGTCACCGTGTGCAAACACATATACGGCATATTCAAGTTGCGCGCCGCATCCGCGGTTTTAAAGTGATTGGCTGCCCCAATACCGCGTGCTACCTCACTAATACGCAGTTCCAGCAAGCTTTCGGCAATATTGATAGGAATACCATAGAGCGCCAAAATCTCGGCTTGCATGGGCATGACTTCATGCAAGCGCGCCAAGCCCTGGCCCGAAGGGTGATGCGAAATCACGGCATCGATAGGTTTCTCTTTACTTAGGGTTTTGGCAATCAAAAGTTCCGCAGCATCAATATCAATACCCGCCATCACCTTGCTTACTTTAGTACTAGGATCGCCAAATACCACCCGCGTGTCGGCATAGGGGTTCAAAAGTTGTTCAGTGTCAAAGGTGTCTTTTTCGCTTTTCGATAATTTTTCGTACTGTTTTTTAGTACGGGCGAGTTGTTCTTGCACTGCCTTTTGCCCGCGCAAGTCCGATGCTTTTCCCAGCTCTATGGCCATGTCGTAGATTTGTTTGATCGTCATCATAGTTTTTGTATATGGATGCTTATAGTCTCTACTGTTTTCGCAGTTGCACTCTCAACCTTACCCCACGCAATGCTTTTTGCCAAGGTCTGCTCTTGCAGGGTTTTAAGAAGGGGCTTCAGGTTCTCTTGCAAGCTTTTTTCGCTTGTTTCTAGGGTGATCGTGATAGTATCGTGTATGGTAAGCCCACCATCTTTGCGCATGCCATTCACGGTACGTATAAGCTCGCGCAGCAGGCCTTCGGTTTTAAGTTCATCAGTTAATTCAGTGAAAAGCGACACGGTGATATTGTCATTTGCTTTGATGAGCCAGCCGGTATTGGTTGTGGCTTGTTCGCTTGAAGTGACTTTTTTTACATTTAGTTCTTCGGCGATGATTTGCAGAAGTTCACCCTCACCCTGCCCTCTCCCCTCGAGGGAGAGGGTTTGGGGTGAGGAAGTGATTCGTAATTCGCTTAGTGGCTGTCGCACCTTGATGCGGGCTTCCTCGCGTAATGCATGGCCCAGTTCACAGATAGTACGGACAGTTGACATATTTTGTTCAAGCTCTGCGTTGATCGCCGTCGCATCTGCAATGGGCCAGGAGGAAAGATGGATGGATTCACCCTCAC
>CAYHRN010000069.1:0-3432 GCA_964359155.1 uncultured Gammaproteobacteria bacterium
GGGTAGTATGAAATTAATTCAAGAGAGAGTGTCCTAATTGAGGGGTGAATTCAGGCCAGAAGTCTCCACAGAAGTCAATCATATGGATGCGCTCTCTCCACTTGCGTTCTAGGGCGTAATCATCCTCCAAAGAGGTTAGAAAGATCCATTGCATGAGATTTCCTGGCATGATCCACAGGAAAACATTCAGGAGGATTATCCCTCCTACATCGGTTTGGAGTGCTGCATACCACCACATCACGGTCGTAGTGGTTACAATTCCTATCCCATACAGATACACCCAGCAGGGTATGTTGGAAAAGAAACTGTTGACCTCTTCGTTCCACTTTTTCCATTCTACCGCGGTTTTGTGTGTTGCCACACGTGCTGCCATCGGTATGGCCCGGGCTACGACCTTGAAGTCGTAGGCCAGGTAGCCCGTAAGGCCGCCCACCAGAAGGCCTACCCACCAGAGCCCGGCGCTCATTTCGAGCGCGATGAGCGAGCCAATGCCCGCTCCCAGCGCGCAAGCCACGAACACCTTGCGGGTTTCTTGGATGGAGTTCATAGGACCTCCCTTTGCTAGATTGGGTTGGTCAAGGTACAATAGGAACCAGCAACGCACTGGCTCCGCTTTCAATTTACACTTTATTAGTTAAAAGTCAAAATCTATGGCAATGCAACAACGCGTACTTTCGGGCATACAGCCGAGTGGGGACTTACACCTTGGTAATTATGTAGGCGCCTTGAAACAATGGGTGGCCATGCAAAACACGTATGAGAGTATATTTTGTTTGGTGGATTTACATGCGATTACCGTGCCGCAAGACCCTTTAGAGCTCCATAATGCTACCAGGAAGGCCGCCGCGCTACTTTTTGCCGCGGGCATAGACCCTGCCAAGAGTACCTTGTTTGTGCAAAGCCATGTGGCTGCTCATACCGAGATGGCTTGGGTGCTCAACTGCCTTACCCCCATTGGGTGGCTGCAACGCATGACGCAGTTCAAGGACAAATCGGGCAAAAAAGATGCGGAGCAAATAAGTACCGGGCTTTTTGATTACCCGGTGCTCATGGCGGCCGATATCCTTCTTTATCAAACCGATTTGGTGCCGGTAGGGGAAGATCAAGCCCAACATGTGGAGCTTGCTCGTGATATTGCCGAACGGTTTAATACTAAATTTGGTGCGACGTTTAAAATTCCCAAGGCTTTTATTCCCCCCGTAGGCGCGCGCGTGATGAGCTTGAAAGATCCTAGTAAAAAAATGAGTAAAAGTGACGACGATGTAAATGGCGCGGTGTTGTTAACCGATACCCCCGAGGTGATTGCCAAAAAAATTGCTGGCGCCACTACCGATTCGGGGAGCGCAATTTGTTTCGATCAAACAAGGCCCGGCATTTATAACTTGCTAGTATTGTATGAAGTGTTTTCGGGAAAAAGCCGCGTTGCCATTGAAGCTGAATTTGCAGGGCAAGGCTATGCGGTATTTAAAAAAGCCCTGGCCGAGCTTGTGGTGGCCTCACTAACTCCTTTGCAAAAGAAGTATCACGCCTTTATGCAAGATCCTGCCGAGTTAGACCGAATGTTGGTGCAAGGGGCGGGAAAAATAAGGCCCATGGCGGAGGCAATGATGAAGAAGGTAAAGGAGAAAGTAGGGCTTGGATAAACTCATAACTCCCCCTGCCCCCTCTTATGTTAAGAGGGGGGAATTTTTTTCCTCCCCTTAGGATAAGGGGAGGCAGGAGGGGTTACGAATGCGCGACTATTGCGAAAATTTGTTCCAAAACTTTTGAGGTACTTTGCAATACCTCATTGTTCCAAAACCGCAGAACTTTAATATTATTCTCGGCAAGATACTTGGTACGAGTTTCATCATAGTGTTGTTCTGCTTCTTCGTTGTGTTGACCACCATCAAGTTCAATCGCGATGCGTTTCTCGGGGCAATAAAAATCAAGAATATAGGGGCCTACACTGTATTGGCGAAAAATTTTTAACCCTGCAATATTTTTATTTCTTAAAAAATACCAAAGTTTTTTCTCAGCATCGGTTTGTTCTTTGCGCAAGGTACGGCGAAATTCTTTTTGAACCTTATTATTGTAGATGTTGGGCATACGGGTGCGTAACCCCACCCATCCTCCACTTACCTTAAGGGGAGGAGTGAGTATTTCCCCCTCTTATCTTAAGAGGGGGTTGGGGGGAGTTATACCAACGCGTTCCATAAGAATTCAAATACAAGATGCTGCAACGAGGCAATTTCTGCAGAGTGGATTTCGCACGCCACATGCTCTTTTTGATACGCGATAAATATCACCCTATCTTCAAAAATATAACAACCCGCACTTAACTTCCAAGGGAAGCTTTGCGGCACTATTTTTACTTCAGAGTTGGTGGCCTCTGCCTGTGCTTTGCGCGCCAAGGCCGCAGGTGAATGTTCCAAAATAAGACGCGTTCTAATGCCTGCTTGTGCCCGCTGTTGTTTAAATGTTTCAAAAAATGTGGGGTCTATATTGAGCCACTCTTCCTCGGAAGCAATAATGTCGTATGCTTTTAAGCCCGGTATCCGCAAGATGCCCGTGTACATTTGTTTGAGCTCTTCTACGCCTTCGTAGTAGCGAATATGAGGCCGTGCGCTGGCATTGCGGTAAAGTTGCTGCAAATTGGGGAGCAGGGTTTTGAGTGCTTCTGCACGTGCGGCAGCTTCTTGGATAATACGGTCGGGATCTTGGGGGCTAAAGAAACGAATCTTGCCTTGGTCAAAGGAAAATACTAATCCACGCTGTTCCAGGTATTCCAGCACACTGTAAATGGTGGAGCGGGGGAGCTTGGTTTTGCGCGTAATGTCTTGTACCTTTGCTTTGCCCAATTCCAACAGAATCAGGTACAGTTCGGCTTCTTTTTCAGAAAGGCCAAATTTTTTAAGGGTTTCCTTCATATAAGGTGTGTATTTAGCAGTATACGCCTTGTTTTTAACTTTGTCAACAATTTCGACGAATATATAGTTTAAATAGTACTTTATTATAAATAAAATATCGTATCTATGCTTTTTATCGTCCAATACTATTGACAATTATATTCATCTGTGGTATGCTAACAACATCAAGCTGAAGCTTGGTACTGACAGGAGGATTCCTGCAGGAGTGTTGTTTGACATCACAAAGGGAAAAAGGGAGGAAAAGCCATGGAAACAAGAAGAGTGATCTTCGCGAGCGGTCACCCGGGCTATAAGCCGAACTGTTGGGACACCGCACCAGATATCATTGAAAAGGAGTTCACTAATTCCATGAATGAATTGGCATTGGCGTGCAAGGGGCACAAAGAGTTCGGATTTGTGCTCCTACACGACCATTTTGCCTCTGACATCGTGAGCTCGAGTCAATGTTTTTTCGAAACAGAAGCAAAGAGTGCGCTCACGGAAATTGGAATCCAGTGTGAGGGGGTCTATGGGGTGAGGGGAG
>CAYHRN010000070.1:0-3367 GCA_964359155.1 uncultured Gammaproteobacteria bacterium
TTACGGGTACAGATATAAACTAATTTAATTTTATGGTTTCTATGCCAACAACCGACGACGAATGGAAAGATAAGTTAACCCCGGAGCAGTACAATGTACTAAGGGGTAAAGGTACCGAGCCTGCGTTTTGTGGGCTGTATTGGAATACCCACGATAAGGGCATGTACCATTGTGCTGCCTGTGATGCGGCATTATTTTCTTCCGACAATAAATTTGATTCTGGCACGGGCTGGCCCAGCTATTTTCAGCCTGCAGAGGAAGGTGCTCTTACCTATCATGAAGATAGCTCTATAGGTATGGTTCGTACCGAAGTTATTTGCGCCACTTGCGGGGGCCATTTAGGCCACGTATTTAACGATGGCCCTGCACCCACAGGCAAACGGTATTGTATTAATTCTGCAGCCTTACAGTTTAAGAATGCATAGGGTATTGCATCTTTATTGTTTTGGCGTACAATGAGGGCACTGAAATTAATATTCAATGCGCCGCGCTTAAATGGACGCTGCGCGGCATGATTTCGTTAAATCATATGAACAAGATATTCTGGGGTTCGTTAGTAGTGGGGGCTTTGGTGTTTGCAGGGTGCCAGCATGTGAAAAAAGATGATGCCAAAAGCACGAAGCAAAAAGACAAGCCAGCAGTAAGCGAGGAACAAAAAAATGCAGAACAAGAGGTAGGTGTTGCTGCGCCTAGTGATGAAGGTACACCCGTGGTGAGCGGCGTGTCATTTACTGAGTACCAGAACAAGGCAGCGGGGTATTCGCTCCAGCGGCCAGAAAAGTGGTATTGGCAACATTTTTTACGAAAAGACCTGAATTTAAAAGCGCCGCAGGCTGATGACGTGCTTGTTCTGGACCCTCAACCATTGCAAGAACTTACGGGGGAATTTTATGGGCAAATGGCCGTAGAAGTGGGGCGTCGTGACCTTGCGCAACATGCGGCATCTTGGTTGAAAGATTTTGCAGTATCTGAAGCAACCGTAGGGGGTAGTAAGGCTACCAGGTACGAGGGGATTAGCTTAGAAAAGGGTGGCGACATGAAAGTGATTGAGTACCACCTGATGTACGGTAAGCAAAGCGTACGACTTATCTATAATAAGATCGGCAGCACTGCCGCTGACGAGCAGATTTTTGAGGCTTTAGTGCAAAGTTTTGCGTGGACTGCCGGCAAGTAGTAGTTAGGTTGCCTTCTCTTACGTAAAGGCCTGTGGGGAAACCCGTCCCGCAGGCCTTTTGACATAAGTTAATAAATATGCCTATAATAAAGTCGAATTTCAGGAGGCGGCTCTGGTGTAAGCTAGCCTTTGGAGGCTAGCGCCAGAGCCAAGGTTGGTGTCTTGACGTGGCAACGCGTCACATGGACACCACAGCAAGGAGATTCGTCATGGACATGGAACGCGTCGTGATAACGGACGAGCAGGAGCTCACCCTGCGGCGTCGTTTGGACGAACTTAAGAGACGTACCCTGGAGGGGACTCTTGAGTTCGATGTGGTGGCGAATGGCCTGGATGCCCTCACCCAGGCACCGCCGCGCGATCTGGCCGAGGAGTGGCGGGCCGAGATGGAAAAGTGGTACCGTGGGCTCGGGTTCACCGAGCTTGCGATGCCCAAGCCCGCGGTGTCGAACCGCGAGTTCGGGAAGCGCGCCAAGGCCGGGCAGGCCTTGTTCTACCGTCCGGCCACGGCCCAGGTTTCTTACGAGGCGTTCATGACCGCGAAGGGCCAGGGCCAACATTGGACGGTGATTGACTCGGCCGAACGCGCCAAGATCGTCTGGGAGCCGGCTGCGAAAGGCTATTGGTTCTGGGCCGAGGTGCCCAAGGCTTGCCCGCGGCTGAAGATGCCGTGGAATAGCCTCACCAAGGCCATCACTCTCCTCGCGCTCGAGGAATATGTGGTGGTTTGGTGGGCCATGAAGGCCCAGGGCACGGTGCTCGACAAGAGCACCTGGACCTGGCTCCGCACCAGGCACCAGGTTGCCCCTGGCCGGCTTGGTGCCCTGGGCGCCTACGAGTACGAGGGCGGGGTGTACGTCTTCAGGGTCGAGCCTGGCTCCTTGGCTTGCGCCGTCGTCAGCCACGGCGGCCGCCTCGCGGAAGTGGTTCAGGCTGTGGCTTGAACCTTGGCTTCCGCCCTGTGGTTTTTTGTTTTCTTGTCCTTTTGTGGCGGGCACATGCGCAGCGTGTGCCCGCCCTTCTCTTTTTATTTTTTTGAATATTTCTTATACTACATATTACAAAGGTTCATATATTATGCTGCCTGCAGTATAGTTACCTTTGTGAACTATGAAGGCGTGAGAGTTGCAACGAAGTTGTCTTTGCAAGAGGCGTCTTTGTAGTTCTTTACTTCATAACCACTTCGTAGTAGTTTTAAGACCATAGGGTCTAAAGACTCCTCCGTGCATGCGGAGTACAATGGCGCTCCTTGGCGCGTTGTGGTGAATTATAGATGGAGCTACTACTGCAATGTGTGGCCAGCTTGGTGCCCTGAACGCCAACGAGTACGAGGGCAGGGTGAACGTCAACAGGAACGAGCCTGACAACTTGGCTTACGCCTACGACAACCACGGCGGCCGCCTCGCGGAAGTGCAATATGGAGAGCAAAGCACCCCGACTCTCGTCGGGGTGCTTTGTAGTTACGGATCAATGCCAAGCTTTTTCCGTGTAGTTTTGCGCCAGCTTCCTAGCATACGCCCTATTTCTTGCAACTGCTGTTGGCGTACCAGGTAGATGGGCATTTTATAAATGCCTACGTCATACACGAGGCGCACTAAAATTTTAATAAGATCAAGTACTCGCTGTAGTCGTTCTAAAAGCCGAAGCCGTTCGGGAAGCGGCAGGGTATTGGCTTCCCATACGCCTTCTATTAAGATAAGAATACGAGTTTTAATTGCCTCGCCTAAGGTATGCCGTTCTGTCTTTGGAAATGTAGTGACATCGACATGAAATACTTTGTACCATTCATACAATTTATGTACCAAACCGAACTCTTCGCCAGCAAAGCCAGTAAGCCATTGGGTAAATTCATTGGGGGGGGGGGGTTAAAAGTGATAGTGTTTTTGAAAAAATTATTTAATTTGGGGAAGGTATAAAACCTGCCCCTACATCCTTCTTGCACTCAATTCAATTAATATCAATATATTTTTACAAGAATGCACGTAATATTATCGTCCCCGCCTCGCCAATTGGCAAGATCAACAAGTTTTCTACATGCAAGTTTTAGATCAGGTGTGTTTAATATTTTTTTCATCTCCTCTTCTCTGACAAAGTTTGATAATCCATCTGTGCAAATTAATATTGCGTCATTTGTTAATAGTGGGAGAAAAAACGAGTCGGCTACAACGGATGATTGAACACCAACCGAACGAG
>CAYHRN010000071.1:0-3184 GCA_964359155.1 uncultured Gammaproteobacteria bacterium
GCCAAACAGAAACGAGGTAATATACCGGCTGCGCCCATGAGCCACTACATTGAACTTATACTCACGGTCGAGCCAGGGAATAGTAATAAGGCCCACAAGGTAAAGGCCAAATACCATCATGAGTACTCCGCCTGCGCGTGCCAGCCACATTTGTGCGGTGGCTCCTGCTACACCTAGCACTGAATTTATGAGTACTCCTAATGCTGCAAATACCACTGAAAAGCCTAGTACAAAAAATACACTATTCAAAAAAATTACCCATCTATGCGTGCCTGATTGTTTCAGCGAGCTCCCGGCAAGGTAGGCCAAAAACCCTGGGATAATAGGCAATACGCAGGGTGAAAGGAATGATACAAGTCCTGCCACAAAGGCAATGGAGACTGTGGGGTTCAGCATAATATAGTTAGCGGATTTCTACACGCTTCCCCAGCGCTCCTGCCACGCGCACCAAGGTTTCTACGGTCATATTATGGGTGCCCGATTCTAAGCGTGAAATAGCCTCGGGTTTCATGTGTACTTTTTTCGCCAGTTTTTCTTGGGTAAGATTTTTGGCACGACGCGCCTCTCCCAACCGGAGCGCTAATTCAAGAATACGTTTTTCTTCTATGTAGGCAGTACGAAATGCAGGGTTCTTCATTTGTTGTTCCGCCCATGAATCGAAGCTTGGGTACACAAGATTTTTTGCTACTCGTAATCCCTTTTTCATAGAGGGTTAATGATCATTAATTTTTTATGTTTATAGTAATTTTGAAGAAAATGCTCTGCTTCTTCTATGGTACGAAGCGGAGTTTTGCTTTGACGTTTCAGAAATGCGCATAAGAGGATGATTCGTTGTCCTTCAATGATGGCGTATAAAATGCGATGACGGTTTCGTTGTTCGCGTAAACGTATCTCCCACAATGGTCCGCGAATATGCGATGCGTAAGGAAAAGGAAGAATACCCTGCTGTTTAAACACTTCCATGAGTGCCTTGAATCTTGCTTGTATTGGTACAGGAAGCGCATTGATATAATCAAAGACCGGCGCTTTGCCATTTTTTGAATCTACATAAAAGTACGCGGTGTACATGTGCGTATGTTAACGTATATGTTAGTACGTGTCAATGGGATTTAGGATAGCATTTTTTCTCCCGGTTCTTCGAGCGCCTGCAGCGCGTAGAATTTAATATGGGGCATAAGATCAGTGCGGCATGCAAGTTCTTCTTTGGTAAGCCACATCCATTCATGGCTTTGATCGCTGCCCCCAGGTTGCACCTTATCAGTAGTGCTTTTAGCAAAATACACCAAGCTTATATGTTCATGCGTGGCATCAATGCGATGGCGATTTAAAAAATTCGGTGGAATAAGTTCAGTGTGATTTTTATTGCCACTGGGAACATGGAGCGCGCTACTCACGAGGTGCACATGCAGCCCCACTTCTTCTTGTACCTCGCGCACGGCTGCTTGGTTGGGGTCTTCATCAAGTTCAATATGGCCACCCACACCTGCCCATATGTGGTACTTATCATGCATGCGAAGCAGCACTTTATTCTTGTATACTACAAATACATCAGCAACGAAATCAATTTTTTCATGAATGTGGGGCATAGGATTTTAAAATTCATATTCTTTCCCAATCTCTAGCACGCTCCACTTTATTCCTTGCCATGCCAGAATTTCTTGCGGGAGCGTGTTAGTAATACCCGGCTGCTTAAGAATGCCGTCGTGTACAGGAAAACAAATTTTGGGTTTGAGTACCAGGGCATAGTCGATCGCCTCGGCAAGTTTCATCCATGGGCCTGCAACAGGGAGTGCCAAAATTTCTATGGGCCTATTGGGGTTGGTAAATGCGTCGCCGGGATAAAAAAGCTTGTTGGCAATCAAGTACCCGGTGTTATTAATTTGTGGCACAGATAGGTGCATTGCGGCATGCGTGGTGCCGTACCCCTCGAAAGAAATTCCTTGTACGAAAATTTCTTGGCCATGCTCCACAAGAGAATACACGATACGTTCTTTTTCCAAAAGCACACCCACGCTCGTACTGGTAATCACTGTTGCGTTTGGATTCTGTTTCAAAAGAATTTTCAGCGACTCCATGTGCACATGGTCTTGGTGCTCATGGGTGATTACAATTGCATCAATATTAGTGAGCTCGTTCTGTTGTGTAGAATGTCTTCCCGGATCCGTAATAATTCGCGTTCCCCTTTCTTCAATCAACATGCAGCAATGCCCGAACTTGGTGATATGCATATCACTTTTTAGATTTTTTTATTTTGAGCAATTCGATCAATGAAGAAGCAATAAATATTAATTGCAGTGTTGAAAAAATAATATCCTTAATACTGATGCTGTACACCAGCAGGCATAAGCCTCCCAGCATAAAAAGAGCATCTTGTTGTTTTTCGTTTTTTATCCAAATCGCTACGGAAATGATAATCAATCCCGCGACGCCAAAGAAAATAAACATAGTATAGTATTCAATTTACTGTATTCACCATATCGTAGATGAAAAAGAAAATCCAGTAGTAATTTTTTGGGAAAATTTTTTTGTTCCGTGTGGAAAAATTCCCCCTCAACAAAAAAGTTCAGAATATTTTTCTGAACTTTTTTATCTTCCGATAATTCTGGGCGAGGACAGGTAGCGGAAAAGATCTTACGCAGTGCGACCGGCACGAGTCTAAGTAATTTTTCAGCAGAAAAATATACGGGTCTTTTCCGTTACCTGGCGAGCCTACCCCTCTTTTTTCTTAAACCCCTCAAGGGCCTTGAGAATTTCTAAAGGCACGGTAAACACCACGGTATTACTTTGATCAGAAGAAATATCGTTAATGCTCTGCAGGGTGCGGAGATGCAAGGCCCCTGGTACTGCAGAAAGTGTTTGCGCGGCTTGCGCCATATTTTTACTTGCGGCAAGTTCGCCCTCGGAGGTAATGATCACGGCGCGTTTTTCACGTTCGGCCTCGGCCTGCTTGGCAATGGTGCGTTCCATGTCGCTTGGCAATTTAATATCTTTCAGCTCTACATTAATCACGTCCAGCCCCCACGAGGTTGATGTTTTTTCTACAATGGCTTTAATGCGATCGGCAATATTGTCGCGCCCTGCCAGAAGCTCATCCAGCGTTGCCTCCCCCACCACATTACGCATGGTAGTTTGCGCATATTGCATAATGGCATAACGAAAATTTTCAATTTCCAAAATGGCTTTT
>CAYHRN010000072.1:0-3123 GCA_964359155.1 uncultured Gammaproteobacteria bacterium
ACCGCAGGGTTTGTGGGCGGTGCAATGCTTTGCGTAATAATTTTCCAGTCCACTACCATTTCTTCAATAGGCAAAGGAATAATGCGTTTTGCTTTTTCTTGTACTTCTGCGCCAATTGCCGCTTTATCGCCTCCACTTACCGTGATGACAGAAGAAAATACGGAGAATGTAGGAAGCGATGCCACGGTTTTCACCGTATGGCTTTGCATTTTGTGTAACACATCACGGATGAGTGCTGCACACTCATCTACATTGTCGCGTATATCGCGTTGGCCAATGGTTTCCAATGGTTCTTGGGAAAATGCATAGTTCGTAAGGCGGGGGACGCCTTGCTCATTGCGACACTCAACGATTTTTACTCCCGACCCTCCTAAGTCAATGCCTAAGTAGCGGGTTTCATGTGCAGAAGAAAACCATGCCATATTGCAAAGCAACTAGCCACTCGTAGCTAGCCATTAGTGGTTAAGGTTGAATTCAATTTGTTCATTGATAACTACCATAGTATAATAGTACCATAGGTTGTAGATAGGTACAATAATAAAGGAGGTGATTGGTATGATGACATTAGGATGGATACTGTTGGGCCTTATTGCAGTGCTCGTACTATGGGTATGGGCTACGTATAATGGTCTGGTGACACTCAAGACACGCACGCAAGAAGCATGGGCAGATATCGACACGCAGCTGAAACGCCGTTTTGACCTTATTCCTAATTTAGTTGCCACCGTGCAAGGGTATGCACAGCATGAGAAAGGGCTTTTTGAGGCAGTCACCAAGGCACGTACTCAAGCTATGCAGGCAAGTCAAGGTGGCGATATAGCTGATATTGCTAAAAGTCAGGCAGTATTAGGCGGCGCATTACGGGGGATATTGGCAGTTGCGGAAAATTACCCCGACCTTAAAGCAAGTCAGAACTTTTTACAGCTGCAAGATGAATTGTCAGACACCGAAAACAAGATTCAGGCTGCACGCAGGTTCTATAATGGCAATGTGCGGGATTATAATATCAAGCTTCAAGTATTCCCGAGCAATATGCTCGCGGGCATGTTTAACTTTACGCTCATGAAATTCTTTGAATTAGAACAAGCTGCGGCACGCGAACCCGTGAAGGTTCAATTTTAGGATCTATGTACAATCAGATTGCCGCAAATACGCGCAAAAGTTTTGCATTGGTCATAGTATTTATGGCCATAATTGCCAGCGTGGGGTATGCGCTTGGCGCCACCACGGACATAGGAGGTCCTGGAGCATTAATTTTCGCATTTATTCTCTCGAGTGTATCGGTTGCGGTGAGCTATTTTGCAGGTGACCGTGTTGCCTTAATTGCTGCAGGTGCACAACCTGTGAGTCAGGTACAAAATCCGTATCTTTACCGTATGGTAGAGAATCTTTGTATTGTCGCGGGGCTTCCTATGCCCAAGCTTTACATTATAGAAGATCCTTCTTTGAATGCGTTTGCTACAGGGCGCGACCCTCACCATGCATCCATAGCAGTAACCCGAGGACTTCTACAGACCCTGAAAAACGAAGAACTCGAAGGAGTTATTTCTCATGAATTAAGTCATGTGAAAAATTATGATATTCGTTTCATGATGTTGGTGGCAGTATTAGTGGGTACGTTACTTCTGATGCGCGATTTTGTATGGCGGAGCATGTGGCACTCTGGGCGGAGTAGTCGTGATGACCGTCGTGGGGGAAATGCCTTGTTCATTGTTGTTGCCCTTGTGCTCAGTATTCTTGCTCCCTTGATTGCCGAGCTGATTAAACTTGCCATTTCTCGTCGTCGTGAATACTTGGCCGATGCTTCGGGCGCGCTCTTAACCCGGTACCCCGAAGGGCTTGCCTTAGCATTAGAAAAAATAAGCTCCTCTGCTTTACCCTTGCAGCGGGCCAATGGCGCTACGGCGCACCTCTTTATTAGTTCGCCATTTGGGTCTCGGGCCGCTCAAGGACTGTCACGTCTTTTCTCCACTCACCCCCCTGCAGCGGATCGGATTCGTATCTTACGCGAAATGACGCTATAATCATGCTATGATTGATGAACAAAATATTCAGCAGGAGCGTATACAGCAATGGGAGGAACTTCAAGCGCAATTACGGTCTGAGGCATTACGCAAGCAGCAGGCTTCTTCAGGGATTACACATGGTCTTGTGGAGTCTGCATGGAAAAAGTGGAAGTGGAAAATTATCATGGCGATTAGCCCGTTTGTGTTTAAGATAGTATTATTGATGGTGATACTGTTGGTGATAGTAGTTTTGGTGGCATTAATGTATCAATGTATAAATAGTGTGAGTGATGCATTTGCGTGTGTTGAGCGATATGGTCTTGGGCCTTTAAAAGTACTCTTTGACTATATTTTTGGTCAGCTCAGCAATGTACAAAGTGTGAGACTTTAAATGTATGCGACGTATATTTTTCATTATTTTTGGTATTGCAATTTTACTGGCGTTTGGAGGTTTTATTTGGTATGCGTTTTTTAAACCTGTGGCGCCGGTAACAGTACCGCCTTCTTCAGTTGCTCCTGAAGCATCTTCGCCCGGGTTTCCGGCTTCGGGTAATGCCGTGCTCATCCCATCGGTGAGTAATGTTCCCACCCCATCACCTTCTGGTTTTTCAGGGACTGCATCTTCATCATCGAACCCAACTTCTTCTGGAGTGTCATCTTTTGTTGTTGCCTCTCCTTTGCGGAAATTACTGCAAGGGCCTTTGGGGCCCATGGTATTGGGGGCAGATCACCAATCGGTAGTGGTATGGGACCCTCAGGATTCCCATTTCTGGACCGTAACCCAGAAGGGCCGTTCACAACTTTTTTCCGCACAAGATTTTTTTAGTGTGAGTAGTGCAGTATTTTCGCCCGATCGTACATTGGCCGTGCTTACCTTCCCTGATGGCGCGCATATGGCATATAATTTTACTACCAAAACTCAAACAACTCTTCCTAGTTTTTGGACTGATATTCACTTTTCACCCGATGGTGCTTCGCTCATATTCAAAAGTATGCCGCGTAATGTAGAAGCACGCATGCTGGCTATAGCGCGCCCTGATGGGTTGGACTTTGAAGACATTACCACCTTAGGCAATAATGATGCGCGCGTATTCCCCCTATGGTCCCCCGGAAGCGG
>CAYHRN010000073.1:0-3100 GCA_964359155.1 uncultured Gammaproteobacteria bacterium
AGCAGCGTAGTGTTGATTGCCGGCACCTACATTTTTGGCCTGTTTGTAGTGTACATTTTGATTGGCCTTGGCATTATTCATGCGCTGCACCTTTTCAATACCCCGCACTTCATGGCCAAACTTGGTTCGGGTATTCTTATTGCGTGGGGAGTTATTGAGCTTGTAAATGTATACTTCCCCGCCTTCCCCGTAAAACTTCGTATTCCTGGCGTAGCACATGCACGCATAGGAGCCTTAATGAACAAAGCCTCCATCCCCACCGCCTTTGCACTAGGTATTTTGGTAGGCCTTTGTGAATTCCCTTGCACCGGCGGCCCCTACTTGATGGTGCTGGGGCTTTTGCACGACCAAGTAACTTACTATAAGGGTCTGGGCTATCTACTCTTATATAACCTGATCTTTATTCTCCCGCTTGTGATTATCTTGGCCCTCACCAGTACGCCTGCTGTGCTTACCCGTATGCAAACATGGCGCAAGAGTAATTTAAAATCCATGAAAATTGGCGCGGGTCTTGCCATGATTGCCTTGGGAATTTTGATGTTAATGTTATAAACATACTATGCAGCCACTTGATGTAAAAACGCTTTTTACCAAGATTGAAGCAATGAAAAAATCCGGCACGGTAGACTTGTCTACCGATGAAGATTTGGCATTGGCCGTAATGAACCTGGTAAGCCTGGAAGAACATTTTTTCTTCACTGCAGAAAAAACACAAAAACCGGCGTACTTTGACCTGATGTTGGAAGTACGTAATATGCGCAAAGAATTACTAGGCAAACTTATCAACATACACGAAGGCGAAACCTGGTGTGTGAGCAAGCACTTACTAGCAACCACCATGCGCCTTATGGAAGTAGGCACCAAGTTGCAATCTTCTGGCAAAAAAGGCGAAGCAAAAGACATGTTCGACCGCGCGTACAAAATGTTTACGCTCTTCTGGGGCTTGCGCTTAAAGCTTCTTGATACCAAAAATTTGCAACACGCCGCCAAAGAAGAGCAACCCTGGACTCTGCAAGATATTATGAATAAGTTAGTAGATTGTTGTGATGAAAAATAATCACTTCTGCTGCGGTGAACACGAATCTCTTTGCTCGGCAGGTGCCAGGAAAAACCCGCATATTTACCTGCTGGCAAATTGCTCAGACTCGCCCCGCCATGGCGGGGCTCCGTAAGATTTTTTCCTAGCACCTGCCCTCGCTGAGATTTGTGTAATAAAAAAGCGAAGAAGAGCAATGGGTATTCCCTAAGAACAAAACGGCGGAAGCTTTGCGGGCATGGTGTCGAGTGTACTCGCGAGACGAGCAAAGCTGAGCCATTAAGACCAGCGAGTCGCTGGGCGAGCTGAGTCTGGTTGTTCGTGGGGAAACCCCGAGCTCTTCCGAGCATGCCTTAATGTTATTATATGAAATATATACTATCCATAGTAATAATCCTCACTACCCTGAGCGCCCTTTGGTGGTGGCGCTCATCAAACCCCCCACAAGACCTTACGGCATTTGCGCAATGCTTAGCAGATAAAAAAACTACCATGTATGACGCCGAGTGGTGCCCACATTGCCAAAATCAAAAACAACTTTTTGGTGATGCGTGGAAATTTATTCCTTATGTTGAATGCCCACAAGAAATTAAAAAATGTTTAGACCTTGGTATCCAAGGTTACCCAACGTGGATATTTGCCAATGATACACGCCTTGAGGGCGAGCAAAGCCTTGCAACGATTGCACAAAAAACTAATTGCCAATTACCATTATGAAACTACGTGCATGCATCTATGGAGTACTCGCAAGCCTTATACTGATGAGCATATATGCCACCATGCTCTCGCTCATCTCGGGCTTTGCGTTTCTGCAAAATGAATTTGCTAAATATGGGTACTTTACTGTAACCCTCGCCCTTGGCTTTGGAGTACAAGTAGGGTTGTATTCATATCTCGCCCTAATGCTTAAACAGCGCAATCAGCATGCATCAAAAGGTGTAGTTGCCACCACCGGCACTACCACAACTTTTGCCATGATTTCTTGCTGTACTCACTACGTGGCCAATATCCTCCCCATTATTGCAACTACCGGTATTGTTTCTCTGGTAGGCCAATATCAAGTATCATTGTTTTGGATAAGCATTGCCATGAACATGGCCGGCATTGTAGTTATTGCGTATCGATTTAAAAAAGCACTAACCTCACGTGTATGAAACAGCTACTTATTCTTATTGCGCTTGTCCTCGCCGCGCTTTGGGGTGCAAATTATTTCCGCGCGCCATTGGTAAATGACACTCCCCCCGCAACTACTCGCACCGAGGCACCTACCGCTAACACAAAAACAGACAAGGGCGAAGGCAATGTCACAGTGAAAGCTTCATTCACGCAAACACAAGACGCCACGCTATTTAGTGTTAGCTTAGATACACACTCAGAAAATCTTGATATGTTCAAAGCCCAGGAGCAAGTATTCCTGCAAGACAAAAGTGGCAAAAAGCTAAAACCAAAAAATATCACGCAAGAAGGCAGTGGTCATCATCAAGAATTCACCATTGCCTTTCCTCGTACCGAGCCGCCATTTTCAGTGGTGGTAGAAAATCTTGCCGGGATTCCCCAACGAACATTACCATGGGATTAAAGAAAAAAAGCAGGGACTTTCTTTCTATAATTCACATACTCTTCACCGTATCTTATTACGAGTTCTTGTTCTTCAAAATATGCAACAACCATGAAGCCAATGAGTAAATAAAGAGAGAACCAAATAAGGCTGGTATAACCAAAAGTCAACCCCAATCCCAATGCCCACAAAGGATGTTCGATATAGCGCGGGTGACGAGCATACTGATAAATCCCATGCGTAATGAGCTTATCGCGATTTTGCTTGAACTCACTGCTGCCAAATATTCTCCTGGTGCCAAGCGCTCGATGAGTAAGATATTCAATCATCAGGGCGGCCAGAAGAACTATCAGGCCAACAATTCGCAGGATTGTAGTATTAAATTTGGTTGAAAAAAGGAATCCACCATGCGTAAGCAGCCAATAACCAAGTAGACTCCACACAGATAGGGAAATGAAAATAAGTAATAGCTTTGTGCTGGAAAAATGCCATTTCCCTTGCTTCAC
>CAYHRN010000074.1:0-3039 GCA_964359155.1 uncultured Gammaproteobacteria bacterium
TTTTTCATATGGGACACTCTAACACAGAGTGTCCTAATTCATTACGGAATGAACGGAGGAAGTGGCAAAACGGACAACGCATGTTTTTTTGAGGTGTTTGTCCCATGAAGCAGGTTATCCTGGTAAGTGAGAGGGGCGAAGAACGCTCTTTCATTTTTCTCAGGGAGTCGATCGAGGGCGCCAATCAGACCGAGAATGTGGTGGCGGTAGCGGTGGCGCTAAACACAGTTAACGCCCAGCAACACATCACCATTGGCAAGGTGGACTGCTTGGTGTTCAATACGGCCTTCCTCATGCCTTCCGCCAAGGAGATCAAGGGACAGCACCCGGAGCTCCGCGTGGTGGTGTTCACGGCAGATGCCATGGGGGCCGAGGCCCAGGATGAAGGTGTCATCATTATGGGAAAGACCTTCGTCAGCGCCGAGGACATCCAGCGTATCGTCCTCGGCTAGGCCTGTTCGTTCCGTCCGGTTCCGGGGTCGGGTGTTGCGCTCAGCGCAACGCATTCCCCCAGGTTGGCTTTTGGAGGGGACCAACCTGCACAACCGAACCTCCCTGATCCGGGCCGGGCACGCGTGTGGATGACGGTCACACATCCTCCGCGTGCTCGTGCCCTTTTTCTGTAGAAAGCCATAAAGGGGGCCGCATGTCTGGTTTTCACCTTTTCCTTGCCTTCCTGCTGCCCATTGTCCTACTGGCAGGACTGGTTCTCTGGAAGCCGCTCACTTCATGGTGGCAGCGGCGGCAGCTGTGCGCATTCCTGGAAAAGGAGTTCACGGGGCGACCACTGATCACAGTTAGCTCTACAAATGGGTTCATTAAGGTCGAGTGGAGCAGCCTCTTTGGAGAGAAGAACGCGCGTGATGCAATTCGCGCGGCGGTGGAGCGCTTCTCGGTGGTTAAGGGAGTGCGGTTTAGGGTTCAGCCGGATACGTACTATTGCAACACGGTACGTATCTTGCAGGAGTAGGTAGGTGTTTCACGGCCGCTGAGGTGTACTCAGTGGCCATCTTCCATCTGGCATAGATAGAAAATCAAGGGGGTCTTATGGATCCGATCGTTTCGTCGATCCTTCTCAGCGCGTTGGCCATCCTCGTCCTCGCTTCTTTCGTGTTCGCGCCTTACTTGTTCGACATGTGGCGGCAATGGCGCGAGCGCAAGGCTTGTGAGAGGGTTGCGACCCTTGGCGAAAAATCCCAGGACTTGCACAGAAAACTCATGGAGCTCAGGTGCGTGTCGTATGGTGGACTAAATGGTCTGACGTGCAGACAGGCCCTCGAAGTGGTCTTGGCACTCGAGGAGCACGGTCTGGGCTTGCGTCTACAGTGGGCATTCTGGAAATTGCCCAACGCAATGTTCGAGCCTGTGATGGTACTGCTCATGCCGCATCTCGCGTTCAGGATCAATTCGAGTGAGGATGCGGATTTCCTGAGGCGTTGTGCGATTCGTTGCACTCCCGCTACGGCTTCGTTCTGTTACAGGTTGATTCGTTTTCGGCTTTGTGAAATTGACGACTGGTAGGAGCAAGGAGAGTTTTCAAGGCCACGGGGAAGTCGGCGCGTCGCAAGGAGGCAGCGCCGGCACTTCCCCCCGTGGCCTTTTCAGTTTTAAATCCCTCTTCTTTTCTCCCTTTGCCAAAGGGAGAATGAAAAGAGGGATTTGCGTTTTTCAAAAATTTGCTATACTAGAAGTGATTGCACAGATTATTAAAGAGATTACACAGATATGAAATTATTCATTACCGGTGGTGCGGGGTTTATTGGCAGCAATTTTATACGGTACTGGATGCAACATCATCCAGCAGACCATATCGTGAATTTTGATAAACTTACCTACGCAGGCAATCGCGAGAACTTACGTGATCTTGAAAAAGACACCCGCTATCATTTTGTACTGGGCGACATTTGTGATACAAAAAAAGTAGCTGCTGCCATGCGTGGCTGTGATGTAGTAGTACATTTTGCCGCAGAAAGCCATGTGGACCGTTCAATTATTAACCCCGCGGCTTTCGTGCTTACCAATGTTATTGGCACGCAAGTACTGCTGGACGTGGCAAGCCGGTACAAAGTACAACGCTTTCACCACATTTCTACCGACGAAGTGTTTGGGCATTTAGGCCCCCATGATCCGCCCTTTGATGAGTCAAGCCCATATGCCCCGCGTAGCCCGTATGCTGCTTCCAAAGCTGCTGCAGACCATTTAGTGCGTGCATATTATGCCACCTACGGCCTGCCCATTACCATTTCCAACTGTTCCAACAATTATGGCCCGTATCAATACCCTGAAAAGGCGATTCCTTTATTTATCACCAACCTACTAGAAGGTAAAAAAGTGCCACTTTATGGCACGGGGAACAATGTTCGTGACTGGATTCATGTGGAAGATCATTGCCGGGGTGTAGAGCTGGTGTTACAGCGTGGCCGTGTGGGCGAAAGTTATTATTTTGGTGGGAATTACGAACTTTCCAATATTGATCTTACGCATAAAATTCTTACCCTCATGGGCCGCGATGAAAGCGCGATTGAATATGTGCAAGATCGCCTGGGCCATGACTTTCGTTATGCCATTAATACCGCTAAAGTAGAGCGCGAGCTTGGGTGGAAGAGGCAAATAAGCTTTGAGCAGGGCTTGCAACAGACTATTACTTGGTATACAACACATACAGAGTGGTGGGAGAAATTAAAGCATTCGAATTTATGAAAGTCATTTTATTGCAGAGCGTTAAAAGTCTTGGAGCAACAGGTACGGTGCATGAGGTGAGTGATGGGTATTTTAGGAATTTTTTACAACCCCAAAAAATGGCCGCAGTGGCTTCAAGTTCTGCCTTAGCCGCTATTGCAAAGCGCGAAGAAGAACAACGCAAAAAAGAAGAAACTCGCCACGCACGCATGCAAGAAATGGTGCAAATGGTAAGTAAACTCAATATCACCATGGCGCGTGAGGCCGATGCCAAGGGCAGTTTGTATGCGGCGGTTACCGCCAAAGATATTGTGGTAAAATTAAAAGAATACAAGTACGAACTGGACGAAAAATATATCC
>CAYHRN010000075.1:0-3008 GCA_964359155.1 uncultured Gammaproteobacteria bacterium
GTGGATTAGTTTTAATAATACTAGCGACCCCTCTCCTAGTGCAAGTTATGGCGTGAACATTGATGCAAGCGGCAATTTTTCGGGTTATGCTTGGAGTAGTAATTTTGGGTGGTTGAGTTTTAATGACGCCGATGGCGATCATCCTGCTGCACAAGTTACAAGTGGCGGTGCGGTGACGGGCTGGGCACGGTTTTTAAACTATGGCGGGGGCTGGGATGGATGGGTACGTTTCGATAATAGTCCATTCAGTTCGGTGACGCTTACCTCTGGCACATTCTCTGGCTATGCATGGGGTGGGGGAGACGCTGTGGCAAGCACCAAACTTGGGCCTGGGTGGATTCTTATGGATGGAGTTACGACTACGTTTTTATTCAATAGCCCTCCTACTACACCTGTACCCGCAAGTCCTGCCAATGGCAGCACTTTGTGTGCACAAACCGTTACGATAACCTGGAGTGCATTTTCCGACCCCAATCCAGGCGACACGCAGGCTGCCTACCATGTACAGGTGGGCACGGATGCTGCATTTTCTATATTGCCTTTGAAAGCTGATACTACAGTAAGTCTTTCTGGGAATTCATGGACTGGGCCTGCAGCCAATTTACCACTTGGGGGTACTTATTTTTGGCGGGTGCAAGTGCAAGACAATCATAGTGCCTGGTCTGCCTTTAGCACACCCCAAAGTTTTAGCATTCCCGCAACCTTGCCATTAGCCTCATTTAGTAAAACTGCTGCCCCCACAAATCCTCGGCTTGTTACCTTGAGCAATACCTCAAGTAATGCAAGTTCTTGGAGCTGGAATTTTGGTGATGGGGGTGTTTCAAGCGCGCAGAACCCCACCCACACCTACGCCAATCCTTCTTCCTGCCCCTCTGATACTTGTACGGTAACGCTTGCTGCCACCGCAGTAAGTGGGTGTACGCACAGTGCTTCAACGCCCATTAGTTTTGGTGCAGGCGCTATTCCGCAATGGCGGCGTTGGTTACCGTTTTAAAGAGTTTTCTTTGTTGCCTCCACGACATTTTTGAGTAGCAGCGCGGCTGTGACCGGCCCTACACCTCCTGGTACAGGGGTGTAGTATGAAGGTACTTTTGAGGTTGCGGGTAATCTCATGTCTCCCATCATCACTCCTCCTTTGCGTGAAAATCCAAGGTCAAGTAGTATCACCCCTTGCTTAAGCCACGACTCTTGAATAATGCCAGGGAATCCCAGTGCACTTACGACGATATCAGCAGCCTTGAGTTGCTGAAGGTTCTTTTTTGCACTCATTTCCGCCGGAAGGTTTATTACCATAAGTTCTGGAGTAAGCCTTAAGAGCCGGAGTTGTGCTTTGAGTAATTCACCAAAGATTATGCTATGCACCAATACCACGGTCGACTTTCCCGCAAGATCTATCTTAAGAGATTCCAAGATATACGCGATTGCGGCAATCGCAGGTGGTACCCTACGAGGCGTCCCCGCAAGTAATGCTTCACGATTTACCGGGTGGAACCCATCCACGTCTTTACGGGGGCTTATGCTGGCGACGATTTCTTTTTCTTGTATATGAGGCGGAAGGGGAAATTGTAATAAAATACTCGTGATCGCAGGATTGTTATTGAGTTGCGTGATGGTGTCTACTACTTGCTGTTCAGTGGCTTCGTTCAAAAGCATACGCTTTTCAATACGTATGCCGATGCGCGTTGCTTCTTCTTCGATTTTGCGAAAATAAAAATACGAAGGCTCGTGATAGCCTACGCTTACTATTGCTAAACAGGGTTTCAGGTCCTGTTGTGTGATTTGTGCTTGTAGGCGCGTGAGAATTTTTTTTGCAAGAGCATTGCCGTCTAGCATCATACGATTTAGCAAAATCGCCACTGGGTGTCTTGGTACAGAGGAAATTGTGTCGTGAACTCTTGAATTTCTTTTTTAATGACGGCAAGTGCTGCTGCATTGTTGCGCGAGGTTATGGCTTGATCTATCCATTGCGCAATGCGCTGCATTTCGGGTTCTTTCATGCCGCGGGTGGTAAGGGCAGGCGTGCCCAGGCGTATGCCCGAAGGGTCCATCGGAGACCTTGGGTCATCGGGAATCATATTTTTATTCACGGTAATGCCGGCCATATCAAGCGCTACTTGTGCTTCTTTGCCTGTGGCACCCTTTTTGGTGATGTCAATCAAAAGTAAATGATTGTCCGTGCCGCCAAAGCATAAGTGATAGCCCATGTTGGTAAATTCTTGTTCCAACACTTTTGCATTTTTTTTGATTTGTTTGGCATAGTCTTTAAAATTTGGCTCCAGCGCTTCCTTAAATGCCACGGCTTTGGCAGCAATATTGTTTTCATGCGGGCCGCCTTGTAGCCCAGGGAATACTGCTTTATCAATTTGTTTGGCAAACTTTTCTTTGCACATGATCATGCCCCCTCGTGGGCCACGCAATGTTTTGTGGGTGGTGGTGGTGACCACGTCAAAAAGCGGTACGGGGTTCACCATTTCTCCTGCGGCAATGAGCCCAGCAATATGGGCTACATCGGCCATGGTGAGCGCGCCAACTTCATCGGCAATTTGTTTTACGGATTTGTAATCAATTTCACGCGAGTATGCGCTATAGCCCACTAAAATCATTTTAGGTTTATGCTGCTGTGCCATGTGGCGCAAGTTATCCATGTCAATCAAGCCCTGTGCATTGGTTTTATAGCGTATAAAATTAAAAATTTTTGCCATCCAAGTTACTGGGTGGCCATGGGTAAGGTGCCCACCATGGGAAAGGTCCATGCCCAATACCGTGTCTCCAGGGTTTAAAAGTGCCGAGTATACGGCCACATTCGCTGGTGCGCCCGAGAGCGGTTGTACATTCACATGCTCTGCACCAAATAATTGTTTAGCACGGTCAATGGCCAGTTGCTCTACTTCATCAATAAATTCGCAGCCACCATAATAGCGTTTGCCAGGGTAGCCTTCGGAATATTTATTAGTAAGTACCGAGCCCAAGGCTTCTAGTACCGCCGGTGATACAAAATTTTCCGACGG
>CAYHRN010000076.1:0-2855 GCA_964359155.1 uncultured Gammaproteobacteria bacterium
TCGGCTTTTAGACTTAGCAAGAACGCAATGGTGAGCAACAAAATCGAGAATGCACAGGGGTTAATGCTATCAATGAGCGCCGCTACCATAATAAGCGGGAGCAAAAAGGTGCCTTCATTACTCATACTCCAGAGCAGTTCGGTGCCCGTGGGACTAAACCTAAAAAACGCAAACACGCCAAACACTACAAGAGCTGCAAGGATAATGAATTTGAGATTTTTATGCATAGCACTATGGGGTTACTTGGGCAGTAAAGCTAAGCGTGAGGCGCCCGGCAGAGGAATCGACATAGATTTCGCGGGCGATGGGGCCCACTCCTGCAGGGCCATGTGCTGCAGGGTCAAAGGTCACTTCTACTTCTGCGGTTTTTCCTGGTGTAAGCGCAATATCAATAGAAGGAATAAGCCCATGTCCTGGCATGCCAAAGGGGCCTTCGGTATGCCCTTCGTGCACGATGCTTGCCACCGTGCACATGCACGAGGTAAATATTTTGGTAATCGTGATAGGCTGTTGCGAGGTGTTTTTCACTGCAAAACTTTTATTTACTTTGCCCTTCGCCATAGAAATAGCACCAAAGTCATGTGTGCTATGTTCTGCCACAAGGTTACGGGCAAGTGCGGCATCGGCAGAAGGAGTTTCGTGCCCTTCTGTTGTGGGGGATGGAGTGCTGGTAAGCGCTAACACCACAAGTGCGGCAAGAATGATGCCTGCGCCTCCAAGTACGATTTTATGTTCGGTAGTCATATAGAGTAGGTTCCTGAATTCCAAAATTCCTACCCTCGGCATATTCCTTGCAAGACCCGCGTCATTTTTTACTAAAAATGCGCTCAGACTCGCGCCAGTCGCGCTGCGTAAGATCTCGCAAGAAACATGCCTCGCGGTATTTTGTAATTCAGGATCCATGTATTTTTATTTTCAAATAACAAAAAACGCACACGGAAGTAGTGCGTGAGAAGATGAGCGAGCGGATCAACACGCACCAATTTAGGTATGCGAAGAAGGGTCCCTTAGCTCATGGCGTGCAAGCCAACGCTGGAGCATGCGTTGGTTGGGAAGTTGAGTATCTTGAAGAGAATAATTACGTGAGGTTTGTTTTGAAGCTTGGGCAGGTATCAATACCAGGAACGTAGGTCTCCAGAGAAGCATAAGAAGCATCAGAATAAGGGTAAGGAATGTGGCCAGGGTGGTTTGAGAAAATGATTTGAAGGTGGAAAGGTGAAAGTTTAAAGAGGCAAGCGGGTTTTCCGTGGCGCAGGTAGCATTTCCTGCCATTTTTGCAAGGCACGAAGTTTCATGCCCTTGGGTGTGCCCCATAGCAATAATGCCAAATACCGCAATGGCAATAAAAGATACCAGAATTAGTGCAGCACCAAGTTGCTTCATATACGTATAGGGTACTACTTTATGTGCTGGGCGTCAAAAGTTGCCTAATGGCACTACTTCTGGCATGATGCAAGCAAGTTTCATAACCTAAGTTTTTTCACATGGACACACAACTGTATCTTGACTTTGCACGAGGAGCTATGGATAAGTCTCGATCTTTTATCAACAAGAAATGTCGAGAGGGTTTTCGTGTTTCCATAAAAGCTGATAGTTCCCTGGTCACTGAAGTAGACCGAGAAACGGAACAGTTGCTGCGCCATGAGATTGAAGAAAAATTTCCTACGCATGGTATCGTGGGTGAAGAATTTGGTGTCACCAACAAAGATGCAGAATTCAAATGGTATCTTGATCCTATTGACGGCACGATCAGTTTCAGTCACGGCATTCCGTTATACGGAACCATTATGGCGCTGCATCAAGGTGCTACGCCGTTAGTGGGTATCATTGATCATCCGGGGCTTGATAGGTGCTATTGGGCCGCGCAAGGTTCTGGTGCCTTTTGTAATGGCGAAAAAATAACCATCACCGACCTTACCTCTTCCGCAGATGTAGCCAAAGAAATAATTGCCACCGGTGACCTAAAACAATTTGAATTATCAGGCACCATGAGCGCCTATAATAATTTGTTAGCGAATCATGGATTAGTAAGAACCATACCCGATTGTTTTGGGCATACGCTGGCGGCACAAGGCGCGGTGGGTGCTATGATTGATTTTCATGTGAATGCGTGGGATATTGCTGCCACGCAACTCATTATTGAAGAGGCAGGCGGGAAGTTTTTAGTACTGAAACAATTTGCCCTCCCCAGTGGCAAGTTGAAATACAATATTATCTGCGGTAAGCCCAAGGTGGTGGCGTGGCTTAGTACCATTTTTAAGTAGCTTTCCTATATGATGAAGAACCCATCGCAAAGCAAGGCCCTCGCGATATTCCAAGGAAAAGAAATCCGTCGCGTGTGGGACAATGCCAAAGAGCTTTGGTATTTTTCGGTCTCCGATATTATAGCGGTTTTAACAAAAAGCGTTGATCCTGTTTCATATTGGAGGAAGTTAAAGGAAAGGCTCCTTCAAGAAGGCGGAAATGAAACCGTGACAAAATGTCACGGTTTGAAAATGGTGGCTCCTGATGGCAAAATGCGCCTCACTGACGCGGCTAATGTAGGACTTATGTATACCCACAAAAACTACTATGCCCTCTCTTGAAGAATTACAATTCGACATTGAAGCAATCAAACAACGCAACAAGCGCGTAGAGGCAGATAAGGCATGGGAAACCAGCTGGACACGGAAAGTAATCATTCTCTTCCTCACCTATGTGGTGATTGTGATTTTCTTTTATTTCGCACAATTACCACAGCCCTTTGCAAATGCTATTGTGCCTGCGGTTGCGTTTGTTGTATCTACCCTCACGGTTCCCGTGTTTAAAAAGTGGTGGTTGCACAACGTGTATAGGAAATAAATTTCAAGATACAA
>CAYHRN010000077.1:0-2763 GCA_964359155.1 uncultured Gammaproteobacteria bacterium
AAAAACATTTCCGGGGATTGGCCCGCATACCGCAGGAAGCATTGCGGCATTTGCGTTTAATGAGCCCGCGGTATTTATTGAAACCAATATTCGGCGCGTATTCATTCATTTTTTCTTTCCGCGTAGCAAAAAAGTTTCCGACGACAAGATAAAACCCCTGGTGGCAAAGACAGTAGATAAGAACAACCCACGTGAATGGTATTTTGCTCTGATGGATTATGGGGCCAAGTTGGCTAAAGAAGTAATAAATCCCAATCGTAAAAGTTTTTCGTATCGCCGCCAAAGCAAATTTGAGGGTTCACTCAGGCAGGTGAGGGGAAAGATACTAAAGGAATTATTGAAGAAGCAGAGTATGAGTTTGGATGATCTTTTACGGTCATTCCGAGGAATGGAAAATACGGTAGTCGCGGGCTTTAGCCCGCGTACATTTACGGAACACAAGCTAAAGCTTGCGTCTACCACTCAGAATGACATCAGAAGACTCCAGCAAGCACTTGATGCCCTTTTGCACGAGGGGTTTATTATTCGTGATGGTTCTACTTATGCTCTCTCTTAAAGAACGCAAGCAACGCGTGGTAAAAATCCTTAAGGCGTTAAAAAAATTATTTCCGCGGGCGAAATGCTCGTTATATTACCGCAACCCATGGGAGCTTACGGTGGCGGTGATATTGTCGGCCCAATGCACGGACAGGCAGGTAAACAAAATTACGCCGGCGCTGTTTAACAAATATCCTACTCTGGAGGATTATGTAAACGCCAGTCCAAAAGAATTTGAAAAGGATATTCATTCCTGTGGATTTTTTAGAATGAAGACCAAGCATATTTTGGCTGCAGCAAAATTGATTCAAAAGAAATTTGCGGGTAAGGTGCCTGGTACCATGGAAGAACTATTGGAGCTTCCTGGCGTGGCACGCAAAACCGCCAATATTGTGTTGGGGAATGCGCATGGCGTTATCGAGGGGATTGCGGTAGATACCCATGTGGGGCGTTTAGCGCGGGTATTAGGTTTATCGGCGCATACTAACCCCGACAAAATTGAGCAAGACTTAATGAAGCTTATTCCAAAAAAAGAATGGCTTACCGTTACCTATCGGCTTATAGAGTATGGGCGTAAGTACTGCAAAGCGCGGCGCCATGAGCATAAACAGTGCCCGTTGGAATTATTGTAAAATCCCTCTGCTTCTCCCTTTGCCAAAGGGAGAACACAAGTGGGATTTACCCATTGCCCGTATGGTTTTTTTGTGATACAGTTCACTTATCATCGTATAATATTATAATCCTTTTTAATCTATGGAATATTTCTCCTCCTTGTTCAACCTTACCCCTTGGGCATTGCTTGCGCTTCGCGTGGTACTGGGCGCTATTTTTATTGCGCATGGCAAGGCTAAGCTTGTGGCTGGCCCTGCAGGAATGGCTGGTTTGTTGAAGGGGCAAGGATTTCCTATGCCAACCTTGTTTGCATGGGTGGTGGCGTTACTAGAATTTGTGGGCGGCATCCTTCTTGTCATTGGGTTATTTATTAATCCAGTGTCCATACTTCTCATGATCATGATACTCACGGCCACCTATATGAAAATTGTTTCCTGGAAAAAAGGCTTGGTGGACGGCTATGAACTAGACTTGCTTATTCTTGCGGCATTGTTGGTGCTATTAGCACAGGGCAATATGGGCATATGGGCGCTTGATGGCGTGTTTTTTTCTGATATTGCCTTGGACTACTAAATATGCAGGATTCAAAAGTGGGCCCTAAAGATATTCTGTTCCAACTTCTTGGCACTGTGGCCCTATACTGGTGCGCATTTAATTTTGGTGCGCTGTTGTTTAGCTACATTGATCTTTTTTTACCCGATCAGCTTTCCTATGGTCATCCCTTAGAAGGGTTGCGTTGGGCGCTTGCCACACTTACGGTGATATTTCCCGTGCTCGTGTGGGTGCAGCGCCGTTTACGGCGGCAAGCGGTAACTATACCTGCGCTGCAGGCCTTACGTAGCCGTAAATGGATTTTGTATATTACCCTGTTCTTAGCAGGTGTGATTATTCTGGGTGATATAGTGGCCGTGCTGTATGAATTTTTGCAAGGCGAATTAACCATACGGTTTTTATTGAAAATTTTGAGCGTGCTTATAATCTCTAGTGCGGTATTGGGCTTGTACTTGTGGCAAATTAAACGTGATATTGACCCCAAGGTGTGGCCGTGGATGGAGTGGGTGGCAAAAGGGGTAGCAGCGTTAGGTGTGTTGGTAATTGTCATTGGTTTCTTTATTATCCCTTCCCCTTTGCAAGAACGTTTTGTGCGGTTCGACGAGCGCCGTGTGCAAGATTTACAAAATATTCAATGGCAAGTGGTGAATTTTTGGCAGCAAAAGGCGAGGCTTCCCGCAACCCTTGATGAACTTACCGATAGTATTAGTGGGTATCAGGCCCCACGTGACTCTGAAACCTTAGCCGCATATGAATATGCAGTGAAAGGCGAGCTTAACTTTGAACTTTGTGCTATATTTAGCACAGAACTCAAGGCATTTTTAGAAAGTACCATGCCTCCGCAAGCTGCCATTGCGCCAAAGTCGCTACGTGCAACTCCTTATGATACTTTTGACATCTGGCATCATACCAAGGGGCGCGTATGTTTTGAACGAGTGATTGATAAGGAGCGGTATAAGGTGGTAAAATAGTTATTGTCTACAGCGCGTACCTTGTGAAGAGGATTTTTTAACCCTATGCCTCTCCTTCTTGTCATTTTCATGCTTCTCATCCTCCCTTCCC
>CAYHRN010000078.1:0-2514 GCA_964359155.1 uncultured Gammaproteobacteria bacterium
CATAGTATTTATATTGTATTGTGCTTATTTACCTCTTTTAAGCATAGTACAGTAATTATATGATGCACATGGGGAAAACGCAAGCCGTGGACGCATAATGTTGTCCTCCCCCATGAAATACGATACGCTATTCTATTGTAATAAGTCCCATATGGGTGAAAGCGAAGAACTACCCGACGAGGTTATTGCCGCACAGGTGCAAAAGGGCGATGCGGATCTTTTTGGCGTGCTTATTGCAAGGTATGAGGCAAAAATGCTACGGTATGCAAGAAAATTTGTGTCTCAACACGAAGACATGCAAGATGCAGTACAAGACATATTTATTAAAGCGTATACGAATATTCAAAGCTTCGATACCAGCCGGCGCTTTTCACCCTGGCTGTACCGCATTGCGCACAATGAATTGGTGAATGCCCTGAAAAAGCGTGGCACAGAAAAAGTTTCATTTTTAGATTTAGACATGCTGTTCCCCCACCCCTTGGCGCCCCTTGCTACCGATACCGAAGCGCAAGTAAAAGAACTCCGCGCGATGCTTGATACATGCCTCACCAAGTTGAGCCCGAAATATCGTGAGGTACTAATATTGTATTACTTTGAAGAGATGCAGTACCACGAGATTGCCGATGTACTAGAAATTCCTGTTGCCACGGTAGGCGTGCGCTTACAACGCGGTAAAAAAGCCTTACAAAATATCTATGCAACACATCCTGGAAACAATTAAAGCGCGCCACATTGCCATGCGCCCTAAATGGCATTTTGTGCTGAAGTCCAGCCTTAAGGTGCTGGGCATTATCATGCTATTTCTTACCATCATTTTCATGGCAAGTTTTATTCTGTTTGTTTTACGTGCCACCGGCGTATTATTTGTGCCGCTTTTTGGCTTCCGTGCCATACTCCCCTTTTTGTTTGCCCTGCCATGGCTGCTCCTTATGGTGGCACTATCCTTTATTATCATTCTTGAAATTCTCATACGTCGCTATGCATTTGCCTATCGCCGCCCCCTCATATACTCAGGCCTTGGAGTGATTACCTTAGTGATTCTTGCCGGCACGGCACTGGAACGCACGCATATGCATCAACGCATGCTCGTCTCCGCCCACCACAGCCCCATGCCATTAGCAGGCCCCATGTACCGCGCATTTGGCGAACAACGTTTCCGTAATATTCACCGAGGCACGATTACCACGCTCATCCCCCAAGGGTTTACCATGCAGAACCGTCGTGAAGAATTGCTAACGATACGTATCAACCAAACTACACGAATACGACCTCACACCATGTTCGCACCCCAAGACATTGTGGTGGTATTTGGTGAACGTGACAAGAACGATACCGTGCAAGCCGTGGGCATTAGACAACTCGATGAATAGAACGTGAAATATATCAATGAAAAGGACTGTAATACTGCTGTGGTCACCACAAGAAATTAATATCTAATATCTCGTTATATGAAACATGCAAAGTTAATGTATGCCACATTACCCGCCCTTATGAGTTTAAGTTTGCTCACGGCAATCCCTGCAGAAGCACGGGGGCTTATGGGGATGATGTTTACCCCGTACCAAGCCATGGGCTTTGGTGCGGGGCGAACAAATAAAACACCTGATGACATTGCCACAGCTCATACCGCCATGTTTCAACAGCATGCCGAGTTCTTGGGGATCAGCGTAGACAAAGTAAAGGATGGTTGGGCGCAAGGGAAAACCTTGCCAGAACTGGCAAAAGCCAATAACATCACTGCAGAACAGTTAAAGACGCGCATGAAAGATGCACAGACAAAAGCGCTTACCACCCAATTACAAACCCTGGTGAGTAAAGGTATTATTACCCAAGCCCAAGCTGATGCCAGGCTCAAGACCATGCAAACAGTGAATCCCCAAACTCATATGAAAGGCATGCGGCGCATGATGCGGCATAGCATGGGCTGGTAGCTCTTACTCACCTATGTCACGGTCACGCCTACAACGACTAAAAAATACTTTACGTGCGCACACCCTCGCCTCTGGCGTGGGTGTTGTGCTGTTGTTGGGTGCCGCGTACTTCGCCTACGGGGCATGGCATGGCACTGTTGCAGAAACTCGTTATGTAGTAGCGAACGCAGAACAAGGAACCCTTATCACCTCCATCTCGGGGAGTGGGCAGGTCGCCGCGTTAAATCAGGTGGATATAAAAAGTAAAGCATCGGGCGATGTCATCTTTGCGGTGTTCCAACCTGGCCAATCGGTAGCAACAGGGTCCCTCCTGGCGCAACTTGATAGCCGTGATGCACAAAAAGCAGTACGTGATGCACAGACCAATCTAGAAAGTGCGCGGCTTGCATTGGACAAGTTTCAACAACCTGCGGATGTGTACAGTATATTACAGGCAGAAAATGCGTTGCAAAATAGCCGCGACAGTTTGGAAAAATTAAAACTTTCCCAGAATACCAACACTCAAAATGCAGAGGATGCAAAACAAAAATCACAGGATGCAATGAGTAAAAGTTATGAAGATGCATTCAATACTATTGCAAAT
>CAYHRN010000079.1:0-2457 GCA_964359155.1 uncultured Gammaproteobacteria bacterium
TATCCTGAATATTATGCTTCTTCAAGGCATCTTGAATCTGGGCCCAGAGATTATCCGCATAGGTTTGCACCTCGGGGCGGAGGGAGGAACGGAGCATGTGGGATTCGGGGGAGGGCATAGTATTATTCAAAATTCACAAAAGTATCTATGGTATCTTTATGGATAAGCCGTATGGTGCTTTTGGGATAGGCTTGTAAAAAACCCGCAGGCGGAATGTATTTAGTATCACTGAATTTCAGTTCAAATCCCTCAAATGCTCCCTGTGCTTCCTCCACATAATCAATCTCTTTCCCCTCTTTCGTACGCCAAAAATATGCGTTCACATCGCGCCCATGATTATGATTGGTTTTTAAACGCTCACTGATACAAAAATTCTCCCACAATGCCCCGGTATCTTGTCGTAATGAGAGCGCATTGTAATTATGAATGAGGGCATTGCGAATACCCGTGTCGTAAAAATAAATTTTGCGCATCTTGGTAAGTTCATTGCGCAGATTTCTGGCAAGGGGCGGCAAGCGAAAAATAACAAACGCCGCTTCCAAAAGATGCACATACCGTTCTACCGTTTTTTTATCCAATCCCACGGTCTTGGCCACTTCATTATACGAAACCTCAGCGCCTACCTGCAACGCCAGTGCTTGCAACAAACGCTCCACCGCTTCCGGGTGCTTCACATCTTGGTAATACAGGGCATCCTTAAAAAGATAACTAGTGGCAAGGTGCGCAAGGGCAACTGGCGCTTCGTGCGCACCCGTGCGCACAATCTCGGGGTAAGAACCCAATATCATTCTCGTCTCGAGTGTACGGCGCACTTCCAGCGCAGAACTTGCCCCCACCAATTCTTCCCAAGAAAATGGATATAATCGAAATACCCTTATACGACCCGTTAATGGCTCGGCAATACTATTAGAAAGATCAAATGACGAAGAACCAGTAGCAACCACTTGGAGCTGGGGAAATGTATCTGCTAAAAGTTTCAGGGTGAGTCCAATATTCTTCACCCGCTGTGCTTCATCTAAAAATACCAAGGGCGCATTTCCTAAAAATGCTTTCAGTGCGGTGGAAGTGGCAGAGGTAAAGGCAGCCCGAATATCAGGCTCATCGCAGTTTAAATACAATGAAGAAGGGTGCTCTCCCTGCAACTTTTTCACTAAGGTTGTTTTTCCCACTTGTCGTGGGCCATAGATGATGATAATTTTTCCCTTAAATAACGCTTGTCGTAAGGGCTGTTCAATGGTGCGCGCAATGAATTCTTGCATAGTATATGGTTAAACTATTGAGGGGAACCAATTCCCCTTATACTAGCATATTTGGGGGAATTGTACAATATTCCAGGCACCAACCCAAAGCTCCACTCTCATAGTGTAAACTCTTCTTCTTGTGCATGCTTAAGACCCTTTTGTAGAAAACCTATCAGGCGAGCTCGTTCTAATTTTTCTTCTTGTGATACCTTTAGTTCTTCCGGCTTCTTAGCAGAACCACGATTACGGTACACGTTGGGGAGCACGGTGCGTTGGGGCGCAGGGCCAAATAATTCCTCAACAACTTGTAGGGGGGAATACGTCACCAACTTCTGCTTCTGTAATTCGACGGGCGCACGAAGGCCCGTTGCACGGTCAATGGCGAACATAGTTTGCTCTAATGGAAAGTGCAAAACTTTTTGATCTTCCCCTGGCCCTGGCCAGTCCTTGCTATCGGGGAAAAAATCACCTTGCATTTTTAATATACGATACAAGTACAATTTTTCTGCCGGGCGCGCACTAGAGCGCTCCACATATTCAAGGTATACATACTGGTCCAAATCACGCACAAATCCTTCATTACGCCAACGGTCTAATATAGGCAACACATGGCGCAGCGAAAGCACGTTTTCTTTTAACACGTCTTGTGGCTTAATTTGCTTGCCTTCAAGGCTTGCAAACCAGGCGGTATCTACCTGGGCACCCGCAAATACATCTTGCATCACGCGCGCCACCAGCGCCAAATTTTTAAGTTTAGTAAAACTTCCTTCAGGCAAGGTGATGCTGCCGTCTTTTGCCAGCATACGTGTGGCCATCATGTGGTACAGCTCATTACCTTGGCGAAACTTTCGTTGATCTTCGGGCGTCATGCCCGGGGGCTCAGTAGTACGTTGCATGGGCAAATAGTCATAGGAGACAATGCCAAAGCGCGACAAAAATGCCGCATCTACCGGCTGACGCCCCACATAGCGCACGCCATCTTCGGGTTTATAATTCCCGGTCGCCATGATACAAAATCCTTCCTTCACCATAAATGGGGGGTCACCAGGGAATGGCGAAGTCAGTATTTCTCCAGGGCGACGCAGCAGCATATCATTCAACACAATGAGCACATGATGTGGAATGGCATTTATTTCGTCGAGTATCACTGGGCGCCCTTCTTGCATGGCCTGCAATACAGGGCCCAACATTGCTTTTACCTCTACTTGAGATTTAA
>CAYHRN010000080.1:0-2306 GCA_964359155.1 uncultured Gammaproteobacteria bacterium
CCATCACTTTCACGGTACGAATATTATTCGCTATTTCAAACGCAAGGCCCCTGTATTGTTCTTCTTCTTGATTCACGGCACGCGCGGCAGCAGAGGCAGCACGCGACAACGGAGCACTCACCAGTAAATAGATAATTAAAAAGAAGGTCATCATGGCAGCCACCGCGATATTGGTAAAGGCAAGTACCACAATGATACCTATGAAATTGACCGTAATTTGAATAGTGTTGTTAATCCAAATACGCAATAAACGCTCAAGCCCCTCGCCTCCATTTTGGATACGTTTTAATTTATTCCCCGTATTCTCGCGCTCATGCCACGCAATATCAAGCCTTGCCAAGTGACGCAAGGCGCTAAGCTGTGCATCGATGTTTACCTTGCTCGCCACGTTATGGGCCATATACTTCCCCACTTGGCGAGAGGTGCTGGCATACAACAAGGCAGCGGCAAAACCAAAAAAATAATACCACAGCAAATCAGCAGGGCGCCCTACGACATAGTGCGCCAAAAGCGCAAAAAACTGAGAAAGTGCATACGCGCCATACAGCCAGGTAAGGTCGGCACTCAAACGCAGAAGGGACGCAATAATAAACCGCGCCTTATACGGGCGGATATAGGTCCAAAGATCACACACGAGTGCGCGGTAGGAATAGGGCATAGAAATCAGCATAGCGCCTTATCGAGGCGCTCATGATAAAAACCGAATAAAAAAATGTATTACATCCCCTTAGCAACCTTTTCAAGACGCACAACCGTAGCATCAAGCTTTTCCACGATTCCGCGCATCTCCTGAATTGTTTTCTTCTGCCCCTGCGTACGCGTGTCATCTGCCTTGGCACGATCATCATGAAGTTGTTGCACAAAGGCAACCGTATCCGCATGGCTTTTCTGTGCCTGTGCCAGAGTGTCCTTTATTTCTTGTAACAATGCTTGAGTGGTTGACATAGAGTATTAAAACTACTTTTTAGCTTCTTGTTGCAAAGATTCCCATCTCTTTACAACTTCCACATACATGTCGGCAATGGCTGCACGCACCTTACTTTGATCAGGAAGAAGTCCCCCACCCTGCGCTTGTACTAACTCTTTAGGGTTTAAAATACCAAAATGATGCCACTGAACAGATCTTGATTCACTAAGTGCACTCCATGGACCTTGTAACATTTCTACCAATGCTTGAGGATCAATATTTTCTGTTTCTAATATCGTTTTTACAATCCCAAGCTGCTCAAGCTCAACTGCTGCATCGCGTTTCCTTGGTAGGGTTTCTCCATCTCCTTCCTTTACGTGAGTTTTATTATACTTCTCAACGAGATCTGAAATATCTGTATGAATGAGATTTCTGTTACCCGCATCAAGTTGTGAGGCCTTATCAAGATCATTAAACTCTTCATTTGCTGCATCAATACGAGTTTGTATTTCGTCATACTCCTTACGTAATGCGGAAAGATCCTCGCGACGCTGTGCGAGCGCACCTTGTGCGCGCTCTTTCATACCCTGCAATGCCAGAACGTCTTCCGGCTCTTGTTTTTCTTGCGAAGCGTTATTGAGCTGTTTTAACTTCCTCTCAAGTCTTGTAATTTCTTGCTCAGCATGTGAAATCTTGTTCTCACAAAGAGCTAGTGGCTTCAATTGTTCATGCCACTGGTGCTCATTCGCCAACTTTCTTTCAACAATAATCCCTTCTATGGCCGGCGTGAAAGCTTCGATATCTTGTTTACACCCCGCGACATCAGCCTGTGCTTCTTCCAATTTTGCCTTATGAGCCAAATTTTCATTTTGCTGTTCTTGAAAGTTAGTTTCCATTCGTTGTAACTCCTCAAAAGATTTTTTTCTTGCGTCTTTCAGGCTGGCTTCTATGGCAGGAGACAACGCATGTACCTCTTGTAGCTTCGACAATGCTCTTTGAAATTCCCCCTCTTCGTCCCCTGCATGCTTTTCGATGTCTTGTTGAGTGAGGGCAATACTTTCTTGCCTAAATGTAATATGTAATGCAGCTTGTTCTATTGTATAGATTAGGGTTTCTCGTATCTCACGAGCACCCCTCCAATACTCATTAACAGCTGCAAGAAATTTAAGAAATTCTTGATTAGTCCAGGAGTCTTTATTGGACTCTTTAATGGATTCAATCTCTTTTGTTAATGGACCGTGCTTCTCTAATAAAGCATGCAACTCTTCTGAAACCTTTTTTAACTCTTTGATCGCCACAGCTACATCGTGCTCTTCCTCTTTTTGGGGCTTTACCTCCTCTGGGGCAGGGGGTTTTACTTCTTCCTGCTTGTCTGGTGGTTCAATATCACCTGGCATAC
>CAYHRN010000081.1:0-2305 GCA_964359155.1 uncultured Gammaproteobacteria bacterium
GCGCAATTAACCCCTGAAAATTTTGCCGAATTTCTTACCATGGTATACATGAATAAAATATCGGGGGCTTCAGGCTTGGTGATTTTAGAAAAGATGCTTGAAAAAGGCAGCGACCCCAGCCATGTTACTGAAGAAGAGCAGTTAGGTATTATTTCTGATACCGGTGAGCTTGAAAAAGTGGTAGGCGAGGTGATTACCAGCAATGCCAAAGCAGTTACCGATTTTAAAGCCGGCAAGGCTGCGTCGTTGCAATTTTTAGTGGGCCAAGTGATGCGCGCAACCAGGGGCAAAGTGAATGCACAGGTAGTAGAAAATATGTTACAAAGTAAACTGGCGGCGTAAGAGCTCGAGATTTTTCCACGAACAACCAGACTCGGCTCGCCCGGCGAGCTTGCCGGTCTTAATGGCTCGGTTGCGCTCTCCTCGCGAGTACGCTCGGAACCATGCCCGCGCAACCTCCGCCGTTTTGTTCTTAGAAAAAATCCCTCGCTCTTACTAAGTTATAAAATATATGCTTAAAGAAATTATTCAATCAGATTTAGTTGCGGCCATGAAGGCCAAAAACGAAGTGGCGGTTGCCACCTTGCGTATGGTGCATGCGGCAGTAAAAAATGCCGAGATTGCCGGCGAACGAAAAGCAATGACGGATGAGCAAGTGATACAATTGGTGAAACGAGAGATTAAACAACGGCTTGATGCTAATAATGATTTTGAAAAGGGCGGCAGAAAAGATTTAGTGGAAAAGAATAACCGTGAAATTGACGTGCTAAAAAAATATCTTCCTCAAATGATGAGTGAAGCTGATACGGCAGTGATCGTAGATAAAGTTATTACCGAGTTAAAGCCAGCGCCTGCTGACTTCGGCAAAGTCATGAAAGCCGTGATGGCCGCTTCTTTGGGTAAAGCCGACGGGCAATTAGTAAGTAAATTGGTAAAAGAGAAGTTGAAGTAATCCAGTGAATTTTTGCGTCTTTTCTAAACCATGTCATTTGCCGGCGGGCGTAGGCGTGGGTACGGAATTGGATTTTGGGGATAATGGATTTCACGAATGGGCTACGCCCCGCGGATGACGCTAATAATTCAGCCACTTCGCGATACCCAATGCCTGATAGCGCCGGTAAGGAAAGCGGATATTTTTTAATAAGTTTTTTGGTTTCTTCCACAAGGCCTTGTTTCATCATCTTCTTCACGCGCGCATCAATGCGGCGGTACAACTCTTTCCTGGGAACTTTGATGCCTATTTGGAGCACATTGAAAAGTGGCTCTTTTTTTTGTTGCAGCGTGGACCATGGTTGTTTGGTGGCCATGCATACCTCGAGTGCGCGGATAATCCGGCGGGGGTTATGCGGGTCCACGGTGGTGTGCGGGTCGAGTTTGAGGAGTTTTTGATAATATTTTTGAATCACCCTCACCCCCGCCTTCGGCGGGGCCTCTCCCGTTAAGGGAGAGGCGAATTTTTCCCTCCCCCCTTGCGGGGGAGGGTTAGGGTGAGGGGTTGCCCTCTGCAATTCTTGTTCAAATTGTTCCCTTAATTTTTTATTCGGCGGCACCTGCGGGATATTTAAATTTTCTACCACAGCGCGAATGTATAAGCCTGTACCACCCACGAGTATGGGAAGTTTCCCGCGTCTATGAATGCCCGCAATTACTTTCAATGCTGCTTCTTTATAATGCGCCAGCGAAAATTCTTCATTGGGCCGCACGAAATGAAAAAGATGGTGAGGGATTCCTTCGATTACAGGGGAACCTCCCCTTAATCCCCTCCTTCGTAAGGAGGGGAGGGGGGAGGTGAATGGTGATCCGGTCCCTATAACCATCCCTTTATACACTTGCCTGCTATCGGCATTCACTACTTCGCCATTAAATTTTTTTGCAAGCTTTATGGCCATGTCGCTTTTCCCACTTGCGGTGGGGCCAAGAATCACCAACAGGGGAGGTTTATCTGAATGAGTGTTTGTGGTGGTGTACATATTCCGTTTCCTTCTCCACACCAATTTGCTCGGCCGAGCAATTTGGTGTGGTTTATGAAAGATGGAAGTGTTGTTTAAGATCATGGGCATCGTCGCACTCATCTACGCGTAAGAAGCGAATATATTTTTTAAGGCCTGATGTGGCCAAATAGTGCACTGCTTCCTCGGGAAGCGCATATGGGGTAATGTACACACTTGCCTGGAGTTTTGTAAACCCTCGCTGCTTCAGGAAGCGCCGTATCTCATCACGAATTTTGTGTGCTACTTCAGGGATGTCGAATATTGCCACACGCCATTTGCCGTCCCAGGGAACCCTGGTTCTTCGTTGCATCTTA
>CAYHRN010000082.1:0-2131 GCA_964359155.1 uncultured Gammaproteobacteria bacterium
AGAAGAGTTAAGACGATTATTGCCGTAAATGGTTAAATTTTTCATTTTTTTGACATAAATTAAATTTCGTGATATGGTTATTTTATATGGAAAACTCGTTTTACGGGCTTGGTATTGCGCCTAAGCTTCTTGAAGTATTAGAAAGCCTCAAATACACAGTTCCTACCCCTATTCAGCAGCGGGCTATTCCTGCTGCTATTGAAGGAAAGGACCTTATTGGCATTGCACAAACGGGCACCGGTAAAACCTTGGCCTTTGGTATCCCTATGGTGCAGCGTTTGGCTGCCGTAAAGGGCAATGGCCTTATTATTTTGCCTACGCGTGAACTTGCGCTCCAGGTAGATGAAACCTTACAAAAAATTGGCCGGGCGATTGGGCTTCGTACGGCGGTACTTATTGGTGGCGCTTCTATGCCACGGCAAATGCAAATGTTGCACCGTAACCCCCATGTGGTGATTGCCACCCCAGGGCGTTTGATTGATCATTTGGGCCAAGGAAGCATCAAACTTGGCGGCGTAAAAATTTTAGTGCTCGATGAAGCCGACCGCATGTTTGACATGGGCTTCATGCCGCAGATTAAACGTATTTTAGAAGTGGTGCCTAAAGACCGGCAGACGTTATTGTTTTCGGCCACCATGCCCGACGATATTGTGAAAATTGCCACGCAACATATGCAGCTTCCCGTGCGCGTGGAAATTGCGCGTGCAGGTACGGCGGCTGAAAAAGTGGTGCATGAATTATTTGTGGTGCGCCGCGAGCAAAAAAATCGCTTATTGGAAAAAATGCTCATGGAGTATAAAGGCACCGTATTGGTGTTTGTACGCACTAAGTATAGTGCGCAAAAAATTTGTCGTGCATTAAAAGTGATGCAGTATACGGCGGCCGAGCTTCATTCCAACCGTTCGCTTTCTCAACGGCGTGAAGCATTAGACGGTTTTAAAAATGGTAAGTACCGGGTGCTGGTGGCGACCGATATTGCCGCGCGCGGCATTGATGTGATTGGTATTGAATTGGTGATCAACTACGACATGCCCGAAAACCCCGAAGATTATGTGCATCGCATTGGCCGCACAGGGCGTGCCGGCCTTAGCGGGCGCGCGGTTTCGTTTGCCACGCCCGAGCAAGGAAGGGATGTACGCGATGTGGAAAGACTGGTACGTATTGCCCTTCCCATTTCTCCTTTACCTCAACTCCCCCCTGAACGTTATATTCCTCAACCTTTTATTGAAGATCCTCGTTCTATGCGTGGCTCCATGCCTGCGCATGGCCGCAGCGGCAAACTGCAAGGTATTCGTGATGCACGCCGCTCACAGGGCCATGGGCGCTCTTTCACAGGTAGCCGCGGCGGGCGACGGTAAATTTGCCTCGTGCTATACTAGACACATGTAGACTAAAAATAGCATATGAACCATATTGCAAAATGGGGGGTTTTTCTCATAGGAGTTTTGTTACTCACAGGGTGCAGCGTGCTGCCTTTTAATAAGAAAGACGCTGCGGTGCTTCCACAGGCGGCCAATACTGAACCACTCACCAAAAACTCCGTCCTGTACCAGGAATCCATTAAGGATTCTCAATTGTATAAAGATTCTTTAGCGCGATATCCCAAGCAAGAAAGTGAAAGTCCTGGTTACGGAGAATTTTTTAGTGCTGATGGTACTCAATTTGCGTATATTCCTCAAGGTACACGTGGTCAATTTGTTGTTTTAAATGGTATTAAGCAAAAAGAGTATGAGGGGATTGGGGATTTTGTGATAAATCATGCCCATACCGATTTTGCATATGTGGGAATACGTGAAGAACGTGATGAGCGCTCAGATGGCGCGGCAGTTGTGGTGGCGCATGGTGTAGAAGGGAAGGTTTATAATTATATACGAGAAGAAACCTTAGTGTTTAGCAATAATGACCAGCAGCTTGCGTATGCTGCTGTCATAAGTAAGGAACCAACATATCAATCTTTCATGGTGTTAAATGGCCAAGAACTTACTCATTATGATGGCGTTGAACAGCCGGTGTTTAGTCTCAATGATACAGTCTTTGCCTACATAGCACGAAAAGATACTTTGCGTGGTGCTTCAGAATACTTTTTTTGCTCTTGTCCATCAATTACCGCAAAATTCGCATGCGCATTCAC
>CAYHRN010000083.1:0-2065 GCA_964359155.1 uncultured Gammaproteobacteria bacterium
ACTAATCTCTTGGCGAGGGTGAAGGATTTGATGACGCCACGGAATAAGTTAGTAACTGCAAAGAAGGGCACTACGCCGGAGCAGGCCCTTAAGATTTTGGACGAGAATAAAATAGAGAAGCTGCCACTTGTAGATAACCACGACAAAATTGTCGGGTTGATCACCGCGTCAGACTTTAAAAAGTTTAAAGAAAATAGTAACGCGGCCAAAGATAAAGAAGGACAGCTTTTGGTTGGTGCTGCGATCGGAGTACGGGACGGTATTGAAAGGGGGGAAGGGTTGGTGAGGGCCGGTGCGGATGTGCTTGTAATTGATATCGCGCATGGACACCACAAGAGTTGTATTGATCTGACAAAAAAATTGAAGAAAGAGTTCCCCGGCGTGGACGTTATTGCTGGGAACGTTGCGACGGCATGGGGCGCGGAGGATTTAATTAAGGCAGGTGCTGATTCTATTAAGGTTGGCATCGGTCCTGGTGCGGCTTGCTCGACAAGGATTGTCGCAGGTGCTGGTGTGCCACAATTTTCAGCGCTGCTCGAAATTGCGCCACTTGCGAGAAAGTATAAGGTGCCAATCATTGCCGATGGTGGCGTGAGGGTGTCTGGGGATGTCGCTAAGGCGATTGCTGCCGGTGCATCGACAGTGATGATTGGTAATCTCTTTGCTGGAAGTCATGAGTCGCCTGGTGAATATTATATTGAGGGCGGTGCGGCGTTTAAAGTATACCGAGGTCTCGCTTCGAGGGATGCGTCAATGGATAGGCAAGCGGTTGAGAAAAATATTGAGAGACAGGACAGGGCGCCGGAGGGAGTAAGCTTTCGCGTGACATACAAGGGTGAAGTGCGAAAAATTGTGCGGAATTTAGTTGATGGTCTGCAGTCTGGAATGAGCTATACTGGCGCAAAGAATGTGGATGAATTTTGGAAAAAAGCTAAATTTGTGCGAATTACAGACGCGGGGATAAAAGAAAGTTTCCCCAGAACGAACCAGACGTAGCGGTTATAAGAAACCGGGTCAATTATGTAGTAATAAATCTTTAGTTGCTAGGTTGATTTTTTATACCGATGCATTGACCCGGTTTCTAGACGGCTATTAAATATCTTATGAACGTAAACGATGCTATAGCATTAAGTACGTTGGTAAGAATTATAGTAAATTAAAAAGAGCCACTTTGGTAAGTGGCTCTGCGTGTTTCGAAGAATAATCAATACATCAGTCTGAATGGGAAGTATAGTGCCCAAAGACAGTTTGGTTCATGGGTGAGGTATGTTGCAGTAACGATGCTTACGGTTAGCACAACAGCAACAACACACTTCGACGTCCATTCGTTCATATTCATCCTCTTTCTCCTTTTAGTTCCAGTGTCTGATCTTGCGACCGTTTAGGTATAAGTAGATTTTGCTGCGCCGATTGCGGGGAAGCTGCTTCCAGAGTTTTCCGGCTTCCTTTGCCTTTTCATAGTTTGGAGGAAAGTAGACTTGCTCCTTTCCGTCCCATATCATCACAAGCTTAAGCATGTTCTTGCCTCCTTCTGTTTTTGTGATGTTGAGTAGCGGGGGTGAGATTCGAACTCACGACTTCCCCGCATGTGGCGGGGCGATCTACCGATGAGCTACCGCCCTCGGGCTACTTTTGGAATTGGGCGGCAGACCGGGGGTTCCCGTGCAATTCACTTCACATGCGTGAATCTATCTGCCGTATGCATCTTTGATTATTTAAAACTCAATGTTCAAGAAGTTTAAGTTTATCTCGAGCGTCGTCGAGAGAGCGTACCGAGGACCGGAATCGAACCGGCACGGGTTTTTAGGCCCAAGGAATTTTAAGCCCCCCGCGTCTACCCCGCCCGAACGTACCGACGTTCGGTACGGGCGGGCAATTTCGCCACCCCGGCTTGCGTACGATCTGACTGACAAACTAGCATGCGAGACTATTATTGTCAATTTTTTGGGCAGCAAAAACCCCGACCGAAGTCGGGGTGTTGAGTATTACTTTACGTAAAGCAAGGCGCCTAGTGCGCCGGAATACTCGGCATTTGGCGGGAATATGGCTTCATGCTCTCTCCAAT
>CAYHRN010000084.1:0-1715 GCA_964359155.1 uncultured Gammaproteobacteria bacterium
GTGAACTGCGGCAGCAATGGGATTCGCTCCTACACCGCTAAGAAGACGAGTTGGCAAGCAAGGTTTTGGGGTACGCCTCGTTGCTGGGTACGAGACACGGCCCCCCCTTACCCGAACGTAAAGGTAAATGCACGCAGGCCGGGTTGGTCAAGTTGTATCTCAAGCGTGTGGGGCCCTTGCGCGGGAAGGGTTATTAAGTGGTACAAACGGTCTTCTTTGAGAAGAGTACTCCCCTTTTTTACGTCGTCGGTGTCTGTAGGCGCTGGCGTGCCATCCAGCAATATAGTTGCGTGTGTGCCAAGGGCAGACGAGGCTACCATGTACACATGTTGGGCATTGAATTTGAAAACTATGCGCGCGTTTGCAGAGGTATTCTCAGCGAATTCTTCATGCGTGTTCCAACTACCACCAAGGTATACGGTGTTAAGAGAAGCACGGTTTGGCACGACAAATGTTTGGTTTCCCTCTTTTCCGCGAATGCCGTTTCCTAAATACTGATTACGATTGGCACCAAAATATATTTCTGGGCTTTTAACATGTGAAAGGTTGGCCTCGGGGATTTTTTGGACTGCAGTATCTTTCGGCATGTCCATGGCTACCCCTAGCACCTTGGCGCGTTCGGCAAGTAAGGCTTGAATTTTCTTTTCAGTTTCGGCGTACGAGCCCTCGCCAATATGGTCGTACACAAGCTCGCCACTGATATCAAAAAGGTATTTATGTGGCCAATACCTGTTGCTATAGGCACCCCATGTAGCGTAATTATTATCCATCACCACCGGGTACTTAATACCAAATTTGTTCACCGCTTTTTCTACATTGGCTTGCACTTTTTCAAACTCAAATTCAGGCGTATGCACGCCCACCATCAGTAAACCTTTATTGCCATACTTTTCATACCACGCGTTCAGGTACGGAATGGTGCGCTGACAATTAATGCAGCTATACGTCCAAAAATCTACCAGTATTATTTCCTTACCCACATATTCGCTTAAGGTAAAAGGTTGGGTGTTGATGACGCCAGAGGCGTTTACGAGTTCATAGGAAAAATTAGTGGGTACGGAAGGTACTGATGTGCGAGGTGTGTTCTGCGAGCCAGGTTGTTGACCACGCTGTAAATAAAAGACGCCGCCGATGATGAGGGCAATAACAATGATAAGGAAGAAGCGGCGCGATGAGGATGTCATATGAAATTTAGTTGGCTTTGAGTTATGACGACGTGAGGCATCCTTCTTGTAAGATCTTACGCAGTGCGGCTGGCACGAGTCTGAGCAATTTTTCAGCAGAAAAATATGCGGGTCTTACAAGGAGGATGGCGAAGCAAGGAGCCATAACTCAAAGCTACTTAATTTATTCTAGCAGTATCTTATTCAACAAAGGAAAACTTGCGATTAAGCTCAATTGATTCGTAAATGCAAGCATGCCGAGCAAGATAAGAATAATCCCAAAGAGTATTTTTATCCAGGTAAGTTGTGCGCCGTGGGCGTGAATCCACGCGCTCGCGCGTTCCGTAAAAAGTCCTACGAGCAAGAAGGGAATCCCCAGGCCGAGTGAGTAACTCAAAAGCAAGAAAAATGCCGAACCGGGTTGCGTGGCGGCAAGGCCCAAAATAGCGCCTAGCACCGCGCCCACGCAAGGCGTCCACCCCGCAGCAAATGCCGCGCCAAAAAGAAACGAGGTAAAATATCGGCTGCGCCCTTGTTGTACTACATTGAACT
>CAYHRN010000085.1:0-1696 GCA_964359155.1 uncultured Gammaproteobacteria bacterium
GGTAGTATGAAATTAATTCAAGAGAGAGTGTCCTAATTGAGGGGTGAATTCAGGTTTCCTAGCTTGAGAATACAATAACACACTAAAAAATATCTGTCAAATTTTTAAAATTTCCTTCGCCATTCTCTGTGCGGCATGATGAGGCATAAGTTTAAGGATATTATCTTTCAATATTGTTTGACGTTTCACGTCTTGGAGTAAACCCTGCACTAAAGCAATAAACTTCTGCGGCGTGAGACTCTCCTGACTGGCAACCTCAATAGCTCCATGCCGCGCAAAAAATGCCGCATTTTTTTCTTGATGAGTGCCTGGCATAGGAACAACTATGGCAGGCTTACCAAGCGCGGCAAGTTCGGTGAGGATACCCATACCGGCGCGGGAAACAACAAGATCGGCTGCGGCAAGGGCATGGGGCATGCCAGAGGCAAGAAATTCATAAGAATGATAACGGTTTTTCTCTTCAATGTCATTCCCGCGAAGGCGGGAATCCAGGCCCGAATTAACCTGGATCCCCGGGTCTTCGTCCGCCTGAGGCGGACTCGCCCGAGGATGACAAAACTTATTACCACCCATCAAATGAATAATCTGACAAAACTGGGTGAGCTCTGGCAAAGAAGCAAGGACAAGTTCATTCAAAAATTCAGCCCCAGTACCCCCACCCGTAACAAGGACGGTGGGGATCCCCTCTTCCAGATGAAATAACTCCGTCGCCTTCACGCGATCACCATGTAAAATTTCTTCTCGTACCGGATTGCCTGTCCACACTACTTTTTTTGCGGGAAATAATTTTAATTGCTCTTCAAATGCCACGGTAATTTTTTTAGCAAAGGGCTGCATAAGTTTATTGGCAAGTCCCACGCTTATATCTTGCTGGTGAATGACACTCGGCACTCGAAGTAAAAAACCTGCCCACACCAATGGCACGCTCACGAAAGAACCAGCCGAAACTATCACCGAGGGGCGATGAACAATAATAAGAACAAGGCTTTGAAAAAAGCCCAACACAATAAGTAATGGATCGATGATGTTACTAAAGCTAACATACCGGCGCCATTTACCAGAATAAATAGCACGAAATGGTATACCTGTTTCTTCAACGAGCTTACGCTCAGGCCCACCACGGGTGCCAATCCAAAAAAAACGCATATCAGGACGCCTACACCGTAACTCTTGCGCCAAGGCCAAAAGTGGCGTAACCGACCCCATGGTACCGCCGCCTGATAAAAATATGAACATATTATGCTTTACCATGGCGTGATATATTAATAAGTATTCCCATGCCTGCCAAGGTCATCACCATAGCAGAACCGCCATAGCTTATAAAAGGCAAAGGAAGCCCAGTAAGCGGTAAAAGCCCTACCATAGAACCAATATTAGCAAACGCCTGAATCATAACTAAAAAGACAATTCCAGAAGCCAATAGCTTTCCAAATACATCTGGTGCACGCGCTGCTGTGGCAAGTCCACGAAGGGCAAAAAGAATAAAAAGCGCAATCAACCCCACGGTAAGAAAAAATCCTAGCTCTTCCGCAATCACCGCAAAAATAGAATCAGAAATCACCTCGGGAAGATATAAAAACTTTTGCCGCGACATGCCAAATCCCTTGCCCCATAATCCACCAGAACCAATGCCCAATAATGCTTGATTCACCTGATACCCAATACCCTGGGGGTAAAGCTCGGGGTGTAAAAATAA